>CAZBIT010000009.1:0-15027 GCA_964491835.1 uncultured bacterium | reverse complement strand
GTATAGTAAAAAACGCTTGGCAATTTGCGGGTAGACCTGAAGTAGTTTATCTTTCAGGTGGGTTTTGTATGAATAAGTGTTTTGTTAAGACACTTGAGAAGTATTGTCAGGTTGAAATTCTTGGAAGGTTTGTCCCACTTATAGGATTACAAAAAATCGCTGAAGAAAATAAAAAAGTGTTTATTCCAGGTTTAAATTATACTAAAAATCATTTAAAGTAAATATTTAAATAAAGTTTATTAATTATTATTTTAAAATGGGAAATAAAGAAACAATTGAAGAATTAAAAATTTACATAAAAAGTTTAGAAGAACAACTAAAGAAATGTTATGAAAGAGAAGAAAGTTTAAAAAATTCTGAAGAAAATTATAGAGTTTTGATTGAAAATGCAAATGATGGAATATTTACCATTAATAAGTTAGGGTATATAGGGTCTTTTAACTCTTATGCAGAGAAAAAGACAGGATTTAAAAAAGAAGAATTAATAGGAAAGCACTTTAGGAAATTATTGTCTTTAAAGGATTTGCCAATAGCAACAAAACTTTTTAAAGAGACTGTTTTTGAAGGAAAGTCAGTCAATGAATGTGAACTAAATGTCAAATGCAAAAATGGTAGAAAACTCTCTGTTGAATTAAACACTTCACCCATATATAACTTGAAGGGTGAGGTTATTGGTGGTCAGGTTATTGCAAGGGATATAAGTGAAAGAAAAAAAATTGAAAATGAAAAAGAACAAATTTATAGAAAGTATAAATATGTTATTGATAATATGATGGACGGATTTGTTTTACTTGATAAAGATTTTAATATTATTGAAATAAATAAATTTGTTAAAAAATTAGCAAAATTAAAAAAGAGAGATGTTATTGGAAAAAATCTCTTGGAATTATATCCGATTTTTATTGAAAAGGGTTTTGATAAGATTTGTAGAGAGGTAATGAAAACGGGTAAACCTGTTAGTTTAGATTACTTTACTCTCCCCATAGATTGGGATGAAATTTTTAAGTCAAATGTATATAATGTTACGGTGTATAAGGTTGAAAATGATTTTTCAATTATTTTCAGGGATATAACAGAAAACGTCCGATTTAAAGAAGAACTTGAAGACTATGCTAAAAAACTTGAACTTGCCAACTTAGAACTTGAAAGGGCAAGTTCAATGAAGAATGAGTTTCTCGCTAATACAACACATGAATTAAGGACGCCATTAAATTCGATCATCGGATTTTTAAGGATTGTTATTGATGACCTTCTTTTATCAAAACAGGAAGAAAAAGAAGTAATTACAGATGCTTACAACAGTGCCTTGCATTTACTTTCTATTATTAATGATATACTTGACATAGCAAAAATTGAAGCGGGAAAAATGGAAATTATTCCTGAAAAAGTTAATCTTTTTAACCTTTTAAATGAAGTAAAAAGTTTAACTCATATTCAGGCAGAACAGAAAAATCTTTCTTTTAAATCTGATATAGAACCTTCAAAAATTCCACTTGTATATGCAGATAGAGGAAAACTTAAACAGGTTTTTATTAATGTTATTGGAAATTCAATAAAATTTACTGAGAGAGGTGGAATAAGAGTAAAGGCATACATAGAAGAAACAAATAAATTTATTGTCGTTGAGATTTCTGACACTGGAATAGGATTTCCAAAAGAGAAATTGAATAAATTATTCAAAAAATTTAGCCAATTGGATAGTTCATTTACAAGAAAAAGAGGAGGAACGGGGCTTGGTCTGGCAATTTCTAAAAGTTTGATAGAAATGATGAACGGTGATATTAATTTATATAGTGATGGAATTGGGAAAGGAACCACTGCTATTATTAAAATCCCGGTTTTTAAAGAATGATTTTATGTACTCATATTTTTGAAATGATATGAATGAGAAGGTTTTAAAAAAATTAAAAAAGTTTAAAAATTTAAATTTTATTAAATTGGAATATAAATGTGATGATTGCGGTAATATTATATATAGGACTATAAATCAACAAGAAATAAATCAACTTATTGAGAAAAAAGAAGATTTTGAACCAATTATATGCGAATTATGTAATGAAGAGAAAATGATAATAAATGGAGTTATTAAAGAAGACGAGTATTATAAAAATTATCCTGATTTTATGAGCGGAGGTTAATCTTGTTTATTTATGGTAGTAGCGAAGGATTCCCAAATATTTGCAGAAGGTTTTTGATAAAAAAATTAATTTTTATTGTTTTTCTGATGTTTTTTAATAATTACGTTTTTGCTCAGGGAGAGACCAATTACAATGACTTGAATATTCCTAAATTAGACCATAATTTACTAAAATTATATCAGAGTTTCCAGTCAACGAAAAAAGTAAGTAAGAATGTGGTTACTAAAAAGAGTTTAGTGATTGTTGGTGAGAAGGTAAAAATTGAAGCATTGTTTGAAAATGAAAGTGATATTTTAGATTTCGATTTCTCTTTATATGGAATAGAAAAGGATGATTATTTTGGGGTATATAAAAATATAGTTCAACTCCTTGTTCCTGTGGAGAAGTTAATCGTATTGTCTGAAAATCCCCAGATAGCATATTTGAGAGTTCCAGAATGTGGCAAACCGGAAGTAATAATTAGTGAGGGCGTTGCAAAAATAAATGCCACAGCATTTCACAATGCTGGTTATAGAGGTCAGGGAGTTAAAATTGCTATAATAGACCTTGGATTTTATAACTATGAAAAATTATTGGGTAGTGAATTGCCAAGTAATGTAATTATTAAATCATTTTATAATAGCACTTCTGGAAATGGTGATATTAAAGGTGATTATCAGGTTCATGGAACGGCGGTCGCCGAAATTGTTCACGATGTTGCACCGGATGCTCAATTATATTTAATTAATATTAATTCACAAATTGAACTCAGTAATGCGGTTGATTCTTGTATTTCTTGGAAAGTTAATATTATAAATCATTCAGTTGGGTGGTTTCAACAATCGTTTTATGATGGAACGGGGACAATTTGTTCAATAGCAAAGAAAGCATATGATAATAATATATTATGGGTAAATAGTGCTGGTAATTATAGAGAAAATCATTATCAAGGACAGTTTTATGACCCTGATGGAAACAACTTGCATAATTTTTTCGGTAATAATGATTATTTAGAAATACTTAATGTTAAGAGGGATACTATTAGTGTTAATTTAACATGGAATGACTGGAAAGGTTCTTCAAATGATTTCGACCTGTTTTTGTTTAAGGATGAATCAGGCAATTTAGTCCAAGTAAAGAGTAGTGATAATCCTCAAAGTGGAACGCAATCTCCAATAGAGGAAATTGACTATGGGGCGCCTGATTCAGGGAAATATTTTATCGCTATCAAAAATAAAGATGCTAATACAAATCTTATTCTTAGTATTTTTTGCCCAACTCATAACCTTCAATTTATAAGAAGTGATTATAATTATTCACATAGCATTATGGACCCTGCTGTTAGTCCGTATGTCGTGGCAGTGGGAGCAACGTATAAAAATCAGGATATTATTATGCAATATAGTTCTGAAGGTCCGAGCAATGACGATAGAATAAAACCGGATATCTGTGCTCCAAGTCATGTATCAAATTCGACATACAGTGGTGGGTTTGGTGGGACGTCTGCATCTTCACCCCATGTTGCAGGTGCAGCTGCTTTGTTAATTCAAGAGAATCCTAAAATAACTACTGTTGAATTGAAAAATATGGTAGAATCTTCAGTTGTGAATGATTGGGGTGCTCCAGGAAAGGATAACGTTTGGGGTAATGGGATTCTTTTTTTATCTCTTTCCAATCCAGTGCTTGTTAAAATAGTTAATTTTAATGCATATCTTTATAATGGAAATGAAGTAATTCTTGAATGGAAAACTCTATGTGAAACGAATAATTATGGATTCGATATTGAAAAAAGTTATGACAGGATTGACTGGGAAAAAATAGGGTTTGTGATTGGAAATGGCACAGAATTTTTGGAAAATATTTATAAATTTACCGATAAAAATGAGATTTCAGCAAAATATTATTATCGTTTGAAACAAATTGATTTCGATGGAAGTTATAATTATTCAGAAATAACTGAGGTTGAACCTTTTGTTCCTCAAACGTTTGAAATAGAACAAAATTATCCAAATCCTTTCAACAATGAAACTGTAATAAGGTATTCACTACCTAAAAGTTCAAACGTATCAATCGTAATTTATGACGTTAACGGGAAAGTAGTAAAAACTTTAGTGGATGAATTTAAATCCCCTGGATTTTACTATATTAAGTGGGATGGTAGAAATATTAACGGTGAAAATGTTTCCTCAGGGATTTACTTTTACACTATGAAAGCAAAAAATTTTTACAATGTAAAAAAAATTGTTTTATTAAAGTAAAATTTGTTTTATCTTAATATAAAGAGAAAAATTGGAGTTTTTCCCAATATTCAAATTTGGAAAAAAGTTTTATAAAGAATAATCAATTAAATTCAAAAAGATATAGTGAATGTATTGACACAAAAATATATTTCTCTATTAGGTAAAGAATGCGAGATTACATTGAAAGTGAAAAAGGATATTCCAGATATGGAATCTTATCTTTATCGTTTTGAGGTTTTTATGGGGGATATAATATTTGGTTGTGACTTTACCATAACTGACCAGAAGATTAAAAGGTATGATTTGAAGGAAAATGAGATTATAAATATATGTTTTGATATAATTTACGGAATTGTAGATGATTATATTCAGGAATACTGTTCTATTATGATTGGAAAGGATAACATTATAGAGTATTTAGTTAAACAAAATGACTTTGGGAGAATCGATATGTAAGATATATTAAAGGATGTTGAATTCAATTATTGGAATTCAAATTATACGAGTTTTAGATGGGACGAAATGATTTAGCAAATTATGCTTCAAAAAGTGAAAATTCAAAAGGAAGGAGATACAAAGAAGAATTCAATGACGATAGAACAGAATATGAACGAGATAGAGACCGCATTATTCATTCTGTTTCATTTAGAAGATTGGAATATAAAACGCAAATTTTTGTAAATCATGAGGGGGATTATTATAGAACACGTCTAACCCATTCTCTTGAAACAGCACAAATATCGAGGAGTATAGCAAGAAGGTTAAATTTAAATGAGGAACTCGTTGAATGTTTGGCACTGGCTCACGACCTTGGTCATACACCTTTCGGTCATACGGGTGAATATGTCTTAAATGAATTGATGTCTAATTTCGGCGGATTTGACCACAACGTCCAGAGCTTAAGGGTCGTTGAAGAACTTGAAGACAGATACCCCAAGTTCTGTGGATTAAATCTTACGTGGGAAACAAGAGAAGGTATCATCAAACATTCATCCTATTATGAAAATGTAAATAATATTAATTGTATTCAAGAGTATCTCCCAAATGTTGTGCCTACACTTGAAGCACAAATTATTAATCCGGCTGATGAAATAGCATATATTAATCATGATATAGACGACGGGATTGAGGCAGGATTGATTACCATTGCTGATTTGTTCCAAATTCCGTTATGGAAAAATATTTATGGCAATGTAAAATCTTCATATCCTTATGTTCGGGAAAAAAAGTTAAAGTATAAATCAATCAGCACGTTAATAGGATTTTTAATCATTGATATTATCAATAATACTCTTAAAAACATTAATTTGTATGCCATTGATTCAATTGAAAAGTTAAGAAAAATAAATAAAATAATCGTTGAATTTAGTGATGAGATTAAAGAAAAAAAGGAGAAATTAAAACATTTTCTTGTTGACAATCTATATTTTCATCCAAAAGTAATGGAAATGAATAAAAAATCGGAATTAATTATTATTACACTTTTTGAAGGTTATAATAAACGTTTTTATCTTCTTCCTGAAAGATATAAAAAAAGGATTGAAAGTGAGCATAAAGAGAGAATCATTTGTGATTATATTGCAGGTATGACTGATAGATTTGCCATTGAGGAGTATAATAAATTTAAAGAGCACTTAATTTAAAAACATTATTTAAAAGTTTAATTTGATGGAAATATGAAAATAAACGTAATAATTTCTGATGATGAAAAAGAAGCGAGATTGATTGTCGAAAGAAGCGAAGATGACACAGAATTTCCAATTGTTGAAGATTTAAAAGATGCTCTTACGAATGCTGGAGTTACTGCGGGAATAGATGATTTACAATTAAGTTATATATGCTTTGAACAAAAATTTAACATAGAAGTGGTTGTCGCAAAGTATATTGGGCCCCGAATAGGAGAAGACGCTAAAATTGAAGAGGTTAATGTTCCAAAACCGCCTAATAAAATTCAACCGGTTATGTCTAAAGATGGCAAAATTGATTATATTGCCCCGAGAAAAGGTTATATGGTGTTTCTAAGAAAAGGAGGTACCATTATAAGAAGAGTTTCACCAACTATAGGTAGAAGTGGACGAACTGTTCGTGGAAAAGAAATTCAAGGGACAAAAGGAAAAGATTTATTTTTAGGACAATTTAGTGGAACAAATACAGAAATTAAAGATGATTCAATCGTTGCTAAAACTGATGGAATTGTCAAGTTTGTGGATAATAGATATGTAGTTGAAAATGAGTGTAAGATAAATTCTAACGTGGGACTTGAGACAGGTTCAATAATAATACCTAAAGACTCTGGAGTAGTTTTAGAAATAGAAGGAGACATTAAAAATGGATATGAAGTCGTTTGTTCTACTTTAAAAGTAGGGGGTTGTGTCGAAGATGCAAGAATAGAAGTTGAAAATTTGGCTATTTCTAAAGGGATTGTTGGAACCTCTGATAGACCAATAGTTTCAAAATTTATAAAAGTTGGATATGTTAATGGTCCAAGAAGAATATTTGCAAATTATGTGAAAGTTTTAAGAGAAATCAGTAACGGTGCGGTCGTGACTGCCGATATCGTTCAGGCAAATACCATTCAAGGAAGCACCGTTATGGCAAAAGAGGGCATTTGGGCAGATTATATTAATGGTTATAACGATATTTATATCGGAATTGATTATGACGTTAAGAAAGAGTTTGATAAAGTAGCAAAAGAAATTATTGTTATGGAAGGTGAAATTAGCAGTATGAAGGAAGAATTCATAATAATGTCTAAAAAGATGGAGAAAATGAAAAAATTGGCAGAAATTAATCCCAAAAATCCAGTAATTGCTAAAGAAATTTTAAAGATTAAGGAGTTTAGAGGTAAATATGACTCACGAGTAGAATACCGCAATAACCTTGTGGAACAGAAATATAAACTTGCAGAAAGAATGTATATTTTTGATAATAATTTTTTATTGGTAAAAAATGGATTTTCACCTGATACTTCAACTGAACAAATTATTGACCCCGACACAAATCTCCATATTTGCACACATAATTTAAAAATTACAGAACCTACATCTGGGAGCTTGTTTAAAGCCGATAGGGAAAAAATTAATGTGTTTAAAAAGTTTAATATTACTGAATATAAAAATATAATCGATAATAAATTTAAATCTTTTCAATAAATTTAACGTTTAATTAAATAACAGAACTTTGGTAAATTTTAAAAAATTTAAAATTTTTCATAGAAATTTGCTAACTAATTTTAAATGAAACATACCAAACTGTCATTCCGTCCCGAAGTTTCAGGATCGGAATCTATTGTTTACTTTAAATTTATATGTTGATCCCGAATACTCGGGACAGCAAGACAAAACGGTGTTATTTATTAAAAACAGTAAAATAAAAATTTACCAAAGTTATGTAAATAAGTAAAATCTGATATATAACTTATGTTTGTTTGGCGTGAAGTACAAACGTTAGCGGGTTTTAGTGACGATATGGTTAATTATCGAGATTCATTAGTGAGAGAAATTAATTTTGTGTTTTCAGATAGATTTTCAATGGTCAAAGAAGACCTAAAAGTCCAAAAGGAATATGAATTGTTAAAAAATAGAAGAATGTTAAGTAGTGAGAAGATTACCGACCCTATCAAACGTTCTGCAGTTGAAGTCAGCTTATTAAAAGATGTTTTTCATACTACACTTGACTTTAATTCTGCTTCACTTTTTATTAGATATTTCGGTCTTTCAATTGAGGACATTGGAAGAGACGTTTATTTCGAAATGAAAGAAGAAAAGAGCATTTATAAAAATCTTCTTTATGATAAGTTATTTGATACTGCGATTGGTTTTTTACAATTTTTCCCAAGGAATGATGCTCTGACAGAATTGGAGGATATATTCAGAAAGGCAATTGCTTATAAATATAATAAGGCAATCATATTGGTCGTTGAGGAAATGAAGAAGCCCCAGTTTAATCAAATTATTAAGGATAACGATATTAGAAATCTTCTTTATGGAGAAGCGGAACGTGCAGAATCCGAAAAAAGAATCGAAGATGCAAAAAAGATCGCTGAGTTATTAGGAGATAATGAACTTGAGTTAAGATTAAGATTCGTTGAAGCTTTAGTGAGTGATGAGTTTGATAGAGCAATTGAAAATTTAAAGGAAATTTCTGATAAAGAAAGATTACGTAAAGTTATTATCGAGTATTATAATGAAGAAATGAAAAAAGGAATGACTGATATCGAAGGATATAAGAGGGCATTTCAACTTGCGTATTATGGTGGATTTGACACCGAAGAATATAGAAGGTTTATAGAAAAGCCAGCAGGGAAACTTTTTGAATATTATATCCTGAAATCAAAAGCAAATGAAGAGGATTTTTTAGAAGCAGAAAGTTATGTAGAATTTACAAATAGAAATCACCTTCTTAACATTCTTTCTGAAAAATTTTTATCTATGATTGAATCAAATGAAACTGAATCAGTAATGCATCTAAAAAATAGATTTGGTGTCGTATTTACGTCTGGTAATTATAGTAATGAGGAAAATGTAAAAGAAAAATACAAGAGATTAACTGAAACAGCAGGAATATTTGCCATTCCCAAAGGTGAAGAAAATTTAAAAACCGCGATGGATATAGTAAAGGTTTTCGATTTTAGAGAAAAAGAATTTTCACATATTAACGCTCTTTTTTGTAAACATTATATAGTTCATAGTATGTTTGATGAGGCAAAAAAATATTTTGTCCCCGATAATCAAGAGATTCTTGAGTTGTTAGAGAAAGAAATGTTAAAACTTATAGATGTGAAACATTATTTTAATGCCTATGAACTTAAAAAGAAATTTAGTATGAAATTTCCCAAAGATTATATATATCGTAAAAAGAGAGAAATCAGAGAACAGATTAGAAATAGTGATTTACCTATTGAAAACTTTGCAAAGATAATCGTTATTGATGATATTTTTGATTTAGACGTTGTTTCCACTAGACATTATCATAAGCTCTTAAGTTTTATCAAGATTGATGAACTTATAGGGAGTCAAATCTTAACCGACTTAAAGATTCCAATTATGAATCATGCAGAAGGAAGTATAAAAGTAAGAATTTATCAAATACTGAAAGAACTTTCAACAAAAAGCCCCAATACTGCTAATATTATTTTTAAAACTTATGATTCTATTCTCCCTCCCAATATTTTTGATTATATCATCTATTACATTAAGAAATTTTTTGACCTTGAATAAGAAGATATATCAATCTATTCTATATTTTTTAATATATTACTTAAATTCAAGATATAAATATAAATTATAAAAGAAACTTGCAATATTCAAAAAATATTTTATATTACTTTTAAAGAAGTATTTAATTTTTAAGTTAATTATTGTTAAAAATAGAGGTGAGATATTATGAGTAAAGGTGGAATAGTGACAATAGATGGTAATGAAGCTGCTGCTTTTATTGCTCATAAAACAAATGAAGTTATAGCCATCTATCCGATAACTCCGTCAAGTAATATGGGGGAACATTCAGATGAATGGTCAGCGTATGGAAAGAAAAATATATGGGGCACCGTTCCGCAGGTCACCGAAATGCAGAGTGAGGGTGGTGCCGCGGGAGCGGTTCATGGTGCATTGCAAACTGGTGCACTCACTACTACTTTCACTGCTTCTCAAGGTTTGCTCCTTATGATTCCAAATATGTATAAAATTGCTGGTGAATTAACATCTACTGTATTTCATGTATCTGCACGTAGTGTTGCTTGTCAGGCACTATCTATTTTTGGGGACCACAGCGATGTGATGTCAACTCGTGCTACCGGTTATGCAATGATTGTTAGCAATTCTCCTCAAGAGGTTATGGATTTAGCATTAATTGCTCAGGAATCGACTTTGGCTTCAAGAATTCCGTTCCTTCACTTTTTTGATGGTTTTCGAACAAGTCATGAAATAAGAAAAATTGAACAAATATCAGATGAAGATATAATAGCTATGATAGATTATAATCTGGTTATAGAACATCGAAAGCGTGCTATGAACCCAGAACGACCAGTTATCCGTGGGACAAGTCAAAATCCTGATGTTTTCTTTCAGGCACGAGAAACAGTTAATACTTTTTATGATAAATGTCCTGGGATTGTCCAAGAAGTGATGGATAAGTTTAAAAAAATCGTTGGAAGAGAATATAATCTGTTCGATTACGTTGGAGCACCTGACGCAGAAAAAGTCGTTGTAATAATGGGTTCTGGTGGGGATACGGCACATGAGACCGTCAATTATCTTGCTGGATTGGGTGAAAAGGTTGGTCTTATTAAAGTTCGTCTATATCGTCCTTTCAGCGAAAGTCATTTCATTAATGCAATTCCTAAAACAACGAAAATTATTGCTGCAATGGACAGAACAAAAGAACCAGGAAGTTTGGGTGAACCGTTATATCTCGATGTTACTGCTACTGTCGCTAATTCTAACAGGGATATAAAAGTCGTTGGAGGACGTTATGGATTGTCAAGCAAAGAGTTTACTCCGGCAATGATTAAGGGGATTTTTGATGAATTGGGGAAAGGAAATCCACGAAGGAGATTTACCGTTGGTATTAATGATGATGTGACAAATTTAAGTATCGATTATGACCCATCATTTAATATTGAGAAAGAGGATGTTGTAAGGGCAATATTTTTTGGATTGGGTGCTGACGGGACAGTAAGCGCTAATAAAAATAGTATAAAAATCATAGGAGAAAATACTCCGAATTATGCACAGGGGTATTTTGTATATGATTCCAAAAAAGCAGGCACTGTTACCGTTTCTTATCTCAGATTTGGACCAGAACCAATTAGATTATCTTGCCTAATAGATTCTGCAAACTTTGTTGCGTGTCATCAGTTTGTGTTCGTTGAAAAATATGACATGCTCGAAAAAGCAGAAGTTGGAGCCACTTTTTTACTTAATACTTACTGGGAACCCGACGTTGTCTGGGATAAATTGCCTCGTTCGATGCAAAAAATCATTATTGATAAAAAATTAAAGTTTTACGTTATTGATGCATATAAAGTGGCTAAGGAAACTGGTATGGGAGTCAGGATTAATACGATTATGCAAACCTGCTTTTTTGCCATTTCTGGAGTATTGCCACGCCAAGAAGCTATTGTTGCGATTAAGGATGCAATTAAAAAGACGTATGGTGGGAAGGGTGAAGAAATTGTAAAGAAGAATTTTAATGCAGTTGATAAGACACTTGAAAATTTATATGAAGTAAAAGTTCCTTCCAAAGTTACTAGTAATTTCGACCGTCCACCAACTGTTTCGCCAAAAGCTCCAAAGTTCGTTCAAGAAGTAACGGCAAAAATTATGGCGGGGAAAGGTGATGATATTCCAGTGTCAAAATTACCCTGCGATGGTACATATCCAGCAGGTACTACTCAATGGGAGAAAAGATGCATTGCTCTTGAAATTCCTGAATGGGACCCTGAAATATGCATTCAATGTGGCAAATGTATTCTTATCTGTCCCCATGCAACCATAAGGGCAAAAATATATAAAGAGGAAGAACTTAAAAACGCTCCAAAAACGTTTAAATATACCAAGTTTCGTGGTAAAGAATACGAGGGATTGTTGTATTCGCTACAAGTTGCACCAGAAGATTGCACGGGATGTGCACTTTGTGTCTATTACTGTCCAGTAAAGAATAAGAAAGAACCACGACTTAAAGCAATTAATATGAAAACGCTTGAACCGATAAGAACGCAAGAACGTGAGAATTATGAGTATTTCCTTAATATTTCGGACTATGACCGTTCAGATATAAAGATTGATACTGTTAAGGGAGTGCAGTTCTTACAGCCACTTTTCGAATATTCAGGTGCCTGTGCTGGATGTGGTGAAACTCCCTATGTTAAACTATTAACGCAATTATTTGGCGATAGGGCGATAATTTCTAATGCTACAGGGTGTTCATCAATATACGGAGGAAACCTGCCTACGACTCCATATACTATTAATAGAGATGGGCGTGGACCAACTTGGTCAAATAGCTTATTTGAGGATAATGCCGAGTTTGGTTTTGGTTTCCGTCTTTCGTTGGATAAGCAAGCTGAATTTGCTAAAGAATTACTAAAAAGGCAGGAAAATATTTTAAGTACAAAATTGGTTGAGGAATTATGTTTTGCTCATCAAAAAACAGAGGCAGATATCGCAGTTCAACGTAAGCGAGTGCTTTTACTTAAAGAAAAATTGAAAGGTTTTAATACTTTAGAATCAAAACAACTTTTAAACATTGCTGATGCGCTTGTTAGACGAAGTGTGTGGATTTTGGGTGGAGATGGATGGGCTTATGACATAGGATACGGTGGACTTGACCATGTGCTTGCTTCTGGGAGAAACATAAATGTTTTGGTTCTTGATACAGAGGTTTATTCGAATACGGGTGGTCAAATGTCAAAATCAACTCCTCGTGGTGCTGTTGCAAAGTTTGCAGCAGGTGGTAAACCGACTTCTAAAAAAGACCTTGGACTTATGGCTATGTGTTATAATAATGTATATGTTGCTCAGGTTGCAATTGGTGCTAATGATGCTCAAACTGTGAGAGCTTTTCTTGAAGCAGAGGCGTATGATGGTCCAAGTATGATTATCGCTTATAGTCATTGCATTGCACACGGCATTAATATGGCAACCGCAACAGACCAGCACAAGTCAGCGGTGAACTCCGGTCACTGGATGCTTTATAGATATAATCCTGAAAGGGCTATGATGGGAGAAAATCCTCTCAAACTTGATTCTAAAGCCCCAAGTATTCCAATGAAAGATTATATGTATAATGAGACAAGATTTAAAATGCTGACAAAATCGAAACCCGAAAGAGCAGAGATGCTGCTTAATGAAGCTCAAGAGGATTCAAAAAGAAGATGGTCATTTTATGAACAATTGGCTTCTATGTCAATTTACAATGCAGGTGCAGAAAAGTCACTAGAAAAAATAGAAGCAGAAATCAAATCGGCAAGTTCTTAAAAAAATATAAAATAAATTATCATTTCGATGGAGGTTGTTATGGTTGACCTTTCAACCAAATATATGGGATTTGATTTAAAAAATCCTATAGTACCTTCTGCATCGCCTCTTATGGAAGATGTTGATAAAGTGCGTCAGATGGAAGATGCAGGGGCATCCGCAGTTGTGATGGATTCACTTTTCGAGGAACAAATTAAATTTGAATCCGCAGAACTTAATTATTTCCTTGAAAGTGGTACTGAGGCATTTCCGGAATCGCTTACTTATTTTCCTACTATGGATAATTTTTATATGGGACCAGAAATCTATCTCGAACGAGTACGCAAATTAAAAAAAACCGTGGAAATTCCAGTTTTTGCCAGTTTGAATGGAACTGATGCCGGAGAATGGATTAAATATGCAAAATTAATCGAGGAAGCAGGTGCTGACGGAATTGAATTGAATATCTATTTTCTTGAAACGTCTTTTAGCGTTGAATCAGGTTCCGTGGAGAAAAGATACCTTGAAATTTTAAAGGCGGTGAAATCAAGCGTGAAAATCCCAGTCGCTGTTAAATTAAGTCCATTTTTTAGTGCTATGGCAACTATGGCAAAACAACTCAGCGATGCTGGCGCTGATGCTCTCGTCCTTTTCAACAGGTTCTATCAACCAGATTTTGATTTGGAAAAATTGGAAGTAGTGCCAAGTTTAGTATTGAGCAATCCATTAGAGATGCGACTTCCTTTACGTTGGGTCGCTATTTTATACGGGCATATTAAATCTTCGATTGCATTTTCCCGTGGCATTTATTCTCATGAAGATGTAATAAAGGCAATAATGGCTGGAGCAGATGTCATTCAAATGACTTCTGTCTTACTTAAAGAAGGTATAGATAAAATCAAAGTCATTCTGAAAAATTTAGAGGAATGGATGGAGCAGTATAGTTATGAATCGATTAGCGATATGAAAGGAAGTTTAAGTCAAAAGAATTGTCCTGACCCTTCTGCATTTGAACGTGCCAATTATATGAAAATGTTGAAAAGTTATGTTATCTAATGTGAAATATTATTGAAATGCAAATAATAATCGTTTAAAATAAGTTTAAGCGATAAAAATTTGAATAATTTAATTTTTTGGTAGTATATTTTTAGTTGAAATTTCAAAAAGGAATATCCATCCACTTTTAAACTGAACCAAAAGATTCAGCTCGAATTAAATATATTAATAGAGAAGTTCTATTATTCAGTTATATGATGTATATCCGAACATAGTTCGTTTATACACCCAAAATAGCAGTATATCCGAACTTATTTCGGATACAAGCGAGTTACATGAAATGGTGGTTTCAAGTTTTAATAGAGTTAATAAAATATTTGAGAGACGTTTGCTATGAATATTTATGAGAAACTTACCCGATTTGTTAAGCAAATATTTAAAACTACATTGGAAATATTCCTTGAGGCTTTGAAACTCAGCCCCAACGCTCAAGGGTATGTTAGTGGCTCTATAACTGAACTTCTTCTGAAGAAGAAACTCGAAGAAGAATATGGGTTTGAAGTAAAGAGAATTAGAGAGAAATGGGAAGGCAAAAAGCATCCCCACCATCACGGCGATTACTATTTAAAAAAACAAGATTCTCCTTATTGGTATGTAATAGAGTCAAAAGGGGTAAAATCCAACTCAGAGAAATGGCACAGGCTTTATAATTTTGAA
>CAZBIT010000008.1:0-15038 GCA_964491835.1 uncultured bacterium | reverse complement strand
AAGGTTCATACGTTGAGAAAGAATTTTCTGACTGGTTTATATTAAATGAAAATGGTGAAAGAATGGAGGATGGAATGGGTTCTTATTATTTATGTCCTGCTCATAAAAATGTGAGAGAGTTCACGGTCAGCCTTGTAAAAGAATTTATTAAAGATTGGGGATTTGATGGATTTTACATTGATGGAACATCTTTGAATTCTGTCCCGTTTTGTTATGCTAAACATCATAATCATCAATATCCTTCAGAAACATTAAACAGTTTGTCTGATTTGTTTAAACTTATATATGAAACTTCGACTAATTTTAATCCCGAGTTTGTGATTAAATTTTATTCTGATGAAATAAATCCTTCAATTTATAATATGTTTGAATGTAATGTACAAGTAATAGGGAGTCCAACATCAAGATTTCAAATTAGGAATAGAATCAAAGCATTTAAATCATTATTTGGAAATCAATCAGCAGTTGACTGTAATTACTACGAAAGAGGCATCTGGGATTTTGCCTCACATATCGCGCCAGGTGGTGTTATATCCGTTAAGTTCACTGATTTAAATTCCAAAGAAGCAAAAAAAATTTATAATATATGGTTTAAAATATATAATGAGAAAAAATTGTATAATGGTGAATATTTGAATCTTTATGACATAGGATATGATAAACCAGAAACGCACGTTATAAAAAAAGGAGAAAAATTTTATTACTCATTTTTTTCACCTTATTGGGAAGGAAAATTAGAATTGAGGGGATTGGAAAAGAAGAAATATAGTGTCTTTGATTACTTGCATAACATAGAATTGGGAAACGTTAAAGGACCAAAAGGTAAAATTGAAATCGGCTTCAAAGAATTTTTACTTCTCGAATTGACTCCAAAATAGGTATTTATATAGAAATTCATTTTAAATTTAATAATTTATATTATTTTTGTTGATAAAAATGATAAATATAATTATA
The DNA here is from genome assembly GCA_964491835.1 of uncultured bacterium. GTDB lineage: Bacteria > SM23-31 > SM23-31 > JAUVVT01 > JAUVVT01 > CAZBIT01. Next base: position 14,084 of record CAZBIT010000008.1, on the reverse strand, counting down.
ATAAATTAATGGAATTTGAACAGTTTAAAGATTAATCGATACTGTTTAAAAAAGACATGAAAATTATGAAGAATAGAGGGAAAATGTATTTAAAAGAATTGCCCAATGATATTTTTCTTCCTGAGATGATTAAAGTAAAACAAAAATTTGATACGCCTTCGGTTGGAGATATAAAGAAAAAGATAAGAGAAGAATTTGAGAAGATACAGATTCATAAAAAAATTAAGCAAAAAAGTAAAATAGCAATTACTGCTGGAAGTAGGGGAATAAAGAATATCGTTGAGATTTTGTCTTATGTAGTTGAAGAAGTGAAAGGTTTAGGTGGAGAACCATTTATATTATCCGCAATGGGCAGTCATGGTGGAAATACAATCGAAGGACAGCGAGAAATCCTTGAGAGTTATGGAATAACTGAAGAGACAATGCAAGCGCCAGTTGTATGTGCGACTGATGTTGTTGAGATAGGTAAAAACTCTTACGGAATGCCAGTGTATTTCGACAAAATCGCTCTTGATTCTGATGGAATTATAGCAGTGAATCGGATTAAATCCCATACAGATTTTCGAAGTAACATTGGAAGTGGGATATTGAAGATGTTAGCGATAGGTCTTGGAAGAGCGGAGGGTGCGAGTCAGATACATGAACTTGGAGTCAGAGGATTGAATAAAATTTTTCCTGACTCTGCAAAGGTGATATTAAAAAAAACTCCCGTTATTTGCGGATTGGGAATAATTGAAAATGTTCTTTTGGAAATCGCTCATATCGAAGCAATTGAACCTGAAAATATGGAAAAAAAGGAAATAGAATTGTTGAAATGGGCAAGAGAGATTTCTCCTAAGTTTCAATTTAAAAATATTGACCTTTTAGTTATTGATGAAATCGGGAAAAATATTAGTGGTGTCTGTATGGATACGAATGTTATTGGAAGAATAATGGTCTGGGGAGAGGAAGAACCAAAATATCCACAAATTAATAGAATTGCTGCACTTAATTTAACCGATGAATCACACGGGAATGTGATAGGGATTGGATTGGCTGATATAATTACTAAAAATATTTATGAAAAAATTGATTTTAACATTTATTATAAAAATATTTTGACTGCATCATTAATAGAAAGAGGAAAAATTCCGATTGTTGCAGAAAATGATGAAATTGCGATAAAATGGGCATTTAAAACTTGCTGGGCACAAGATAAAAAGAAAGCAAAAGTGGTTAGAATAAAAAATACTTTAATGCTTAGTGAAATTTCAATCTCAAAATCTATATATGAGGAGGAAAAGAGAAATGGTAAAATTGAGACAATAAGCGACTTTTTTAATCTTAAATTTGATAGTGAAGGGATGCTTTGTAATTAAAAAATACATTTTTTTAATTAACAAAATTATAAAAATAAAAAAATAATGTGAAAATATTATGAAAGTAGTAAGCCTTAAAGACAAATCTTTGTTTGACGTTGGAAGAGGTATCACTTCAATATTTGGAGAGGGTAAATTAAAATCAACTGAGGATAAGGATGGTTTTATAGTTGAAAGAACGGATGATGCATCGAATCAATATCATATTCTTATTATTAAGAAAATCGTAGATGTGAAAACTAAAAATGTATCCTTTTCTGTTGAAACTGAAGAAGGAAGTTTAAATCCGATGATTCTTAAAAAATCAATTAAACTGAAGAATTTGAGTTCTGTTGAAATTTGTTTTCCAAATATCATGATAGGGGAGGATAAAAAAATAAGAATTAAAGTTATTGATTTTGATGGTAAAATAAGGGAGATAGAATTGAGAAAAGATTCTTTTGTTACGCATTCTCCAGGAGTTTCTATGGAGAAACCAAAAAAGGGGCTGAAAAGATATAAAAAGGACGATATAATATTTCAAGAAGGTGATATTGGGAATGAGATGTATATTATACAAAAGGGCAAAGTGGGTCTTTTTAAAAATACAAAGGATGGACTTGTAGAGCTTGGAATTTTTGATAAGAGCAATTTTTTTGGTGAAATGGCTCTTCTTGGAGACCCTCATCGCTCTGCAACGGCAAAAGCTATTGAAGATTCTGACCTTTTAATAATATCTAAACAACTTTTTGAATTTCAACTTAAAAAAGTGCCGAGCTGGTTTGTAACTATGTTTAAAGCTCTTATTGAAAGATTAAGAAACACTGATGAATTGTTTAATTCTGCAAAACATCAGATTGCTGAACTGGAAGAAAAAATTCCTAAAGAGAAAAATCAAAAGCAACAAGAAAATCAATAAAATTTTTAAAAAAATTTTAATGACATAAATGAATGAAGAGTTTGACACCTTATTGGAGTCCTCTTTTATTCATATACCTGGAATCAGTGAAAAAACTGAGAAAAAAATATGGAATATGGGAATACTTACCTGGGAGGATTTAGAGAGGAATATTTCTGAATTAAAAAATCTTACAGAGAATTTAGATGTAATAAAATCCTATATTGGTGGTTCTAAACGTGCATTAAAAAGTTTTAATATCAATTTTTTCAAAGAAAATTTTCCAAGTAGAGAATATTGGCGACTTTATCCAAAATTTAAATCCAGAACTCTTTTTCTTGATATTGAAACTAATGGACTTTCAAAGGAACTTCAAGAAATCACTGTTATTGGAACTTACTATCAGGGTAAATTCAAAACTTTTGTTAATGGTATAAATCTTTATGATTTTGTTCCATTACTTGAAGATTGTTTTATGATTGTAACTTACAATGGAAATTTGTTTGATATACCCTATATTGAAAGAACTTTTAACGTAAAGAAAAAGAATTATATATCACTTGACTTAAGATGGATTTTAAAAAGATTGGGATATAAAGGTGGTTTAAAATCAATTGAAAAACAGTTAGGAATAGAAAGACCTGAATACCTTAAGGATTTAGACGGTTACTCTGCTGTTCTTTTATGGGAAAAGTACAAAAATAAAAATTATGGTGCTTTGCATATATTGAGAAGATATTGCCTTGAAGATGTAAAAAATTTAGTTTTTCTTTTACACATTGCGTACAATAAATTGTGCGAAATGACTGAATTTCCACAAAAAATTAAACCTCTTTCTGATAAGTTTAAATGGGAAATCAAAATAGATTGTAATATTTCTATAATAGAAGAAATAAGAAAGGAAAGATATAGAAAATAAAATTAAGTTATACAAGATTTCTCATTGATTGGTTTTTGATTAAATAAAACAATTATGGAAGATTTGATACCCCTATTTTTTCTTTATGCGGAGATACATTACAAACTTTTTGGAATGATTAGTTTTCTTTGGAAAAAACTTCCTGAAGTAATTGCGGACACCCCTTTCCGTGTTGAACCTAATACTCTAATCCCTGTCTTTTGCATCATAAAAGATGCAGACCTTTTCCCAATAAGTTTAAATAGAATTGACATTGAGATTATTTATCCAGACCATCATATTGAAAAAATAATATTTCCTTTTGATTCTCTTCGAATATCAGAACATTTATGGGAAAAGATATTTTTTGTAAAAGTGAAAGATGGATTTTCCGGTTCTTTGAAAATCAATGTTTATTTTTCAATAACGTCTGGTGATAAGAGTTATTATTTTAAAAATGATAATTACAAAAAAATAGAACACCGCCCTTTTGATGTTTATGTGTCAAAGGAGAAATTCCCAACATTTGATGATTGTGTTTTTGGTGATTTGCATTATCATTCTCAATTTACATCAGATATAGCGGAGTTTGGTGGTCCTCTTGATTGCGCTCGTGAAGCCGCATCTGCAATGGGTTTAGATTTTTTTGTTTCGGTTGACCATTCTTATGACTTTGAACATTTTAATCATCGGTTAAAATTTAATTTCAAAAATAATAGCGTGTGGAAGCAGGCAAAGGAAACCGCTTCTTTTTTAAATAAACTGCCTCCTTCTTTCAACAATAAAAAGGTAATAATATTCCAGGGTGAAGAAGTTTCCTGTGGAAATAGTAAAAATAAAAATGTTCATCTTATTTTATTTAATAATGATAAATTTATATTTGGCTCTGGTGATAACGGTATTATATGGTTCCGCAATAAACCCAATAATGACTTAAAAAATGTTCTTGAAGAAATATATGACACTGCTGTTACTTTTGCAGCTCATCCAGAGGTTAGATATTCAGTTATGGAAAAATTATTTTTAAGAAGGTCAAAATGGACGAACGAAGATTATAGGCATAAAAATCTTAACGGATTGCAGATACTTAATGGAATGTTGGATTCTTCTTTTTTCAGAGGACTTAAAAAGTGGAAAGAAATATTATTAAAAGGTGAAAAAAAGTTTATCGTTGCCGGGAGTGATGCACACGGAAACTTTAATTGTTATAGACAGGCAGGTATCCCGATGGCAACTATGAAGGAAAATAAATTTCATATTTTCGGGAATGTTAGAACGGGTGTCTTTTTAGAAGGTGATTTTTGTGAAGAATCAATTGTAAAAGGTTTAAAGAAAGGTTCTTATTTTATAACAAATGGTCCCGTTATAAAAACGATTGTCAAAAATGAGAAAAATGAAACTAAAAAAATGGGTGAAACAATAGAAGGAAGACATTTTTATATATATTATTTAGTTAAATCAAATGAGGAATTTGGAGTTATTAAGGATATTAAGATTTTTATTGGTGATTTAAGTATAAAGAAAGAATTTGTTTTTAAACATTTTCACAATTTGTATGAATATATAGTAAGTAAAAAAATGTGTTTATTTGCTTCAAGTGATGATTTTTACGTTCGTGTTATGGCAACCACCCGGAAAAAAGAGAAAAGATTTATGTGCATTTCTAATCCAATCTGGATAAAAAGGGCTTGACTTAATTTTTTTAAGTGAGTTGTTCGTTAAGATTTTATTTTATCTCTCCAAATTAAGATTTTATTTTCCCATTCTTCGAGCAATTTTTTTGCATAATCAAGATTTTCCGATTCAACTTGAATCTCGAAAACTGCCTTTTCTCTATGTGGATTGACGAAAACCCATCCGTAATCGTAAAATATTTTTATGCCATCTAAAAGAGTTCTTTTTAAAGAGGAAGTTTCTTCTGTGATAACTCTCATAAGTTTTCCTTTGAGTTCTTTAGGGCAATTAATTTTACTATAAAGAATAGTAGGGAAATTAAGTTGGTCAAGAAGTTCACCTGGATGTATGTTATTTTTAATCATAAGTTCTAAAATTTTTGCAACGGCAAAAATACCATCACAGGCAAAAAGAAAATCTGAAAAAATGAAACCACCTCTTGTTCCACCAACGAATATGACGTCTTTCATATCTGCGGCTTCAATCATCGCACGGTGACTGTTCATTGTTCTAATTACTTTAACGTTTCTTTTTGATGCGATTGTATCTATAATGCCTGTCGAATTAATGGGAACTGCAATTGATTTTGTTTCATAAGCGCTAATAAATAATTCAGTAACAATGGCAAGGATTTCCTGATTATTAATAAGCCTTCCTTTTTCGTCAATCATAATAATACTTTCTGCAGATTGGTTTATCATAAATCCCACATCAGAATTCAGAGAAGTAACAATTGTTGACAGTTGTTTCAAGTTTGAAGATATATCTTCGGTATTGGAAGTTAATTTGCGAGGATCGAGGTATGCATTTAAAGAGATGGCTTCGCAACCGAATATTCCTAATAGAGAAGAGGATATTGGTGCGGCAAGTCCACAGGAATAATCTATGACTATTTTCATTTTTTTCTTTTTAAAGGTATTCATATCGAGTGCTTTAATAAAGTTTTCCTGATATGATTCATTAGCGTGAACGGAGAATTCCAATCTTCCTATGTTTTCATATGTGGCTCTTCTGTAATCTTCCATAAAGAAAAGCCTTTCAACAGATTTAGTTTTTCCAGTAGAAAGGTCTCTGCCTGTTGGTCCGAAGAAAATGATGTCGATATTTTTATTGTAATAAGGTGATTGTCTGACGTGGACTCCTCCATTGTGATTTCCCGTGCGGAGATAGTTTCTTATAACTGGGGGTGGTGAAATTCTATTATCGACAATATTGACACCAATAGACATAAGTCCGCTAACGAATGCCCTTGTAATCATCCTTGCAGCTCTGCTTGAATCCCTACTGACAACTACAGAACCGTTTTGTCCTAAAAAAGCGCCGAATGCAGAGCCAAGTTTTGCACCAAATTCTGGTGATATTTCAGTATTGGCAAGTCCCGAAATTCTTGATTCGGTAAAAAGTTCTCGAACCCATCTATCCCCCCAAACAAGGCTATCTGATAATATTGATTCACTTTCGATTATTTTGTCCGGCCATATTTTTATGTTTGCTCCTAATCGTGTTTTTTCGCCTATTTTACAGTTATCAGCGATATATACTCTACTTAACAAATATGATTCGCGTCCAATTGCTGTACCTTTTCCTATGATGTCTTCTGATATTGATACTCCGTCATCTAACTTGACGTCATCCCAAATTATTGAATCCGTAATTTCTACTCCTTCACCAATAAAACAATTGTTTCCAATTGAAGAATTATTTATCTTTACATTTTTTTCAATTTTGGTATTATCACCAATTGCGCATTTTCCCATTATTTTCACGGATGGGTCAATATCTGTATTTTCTCCTGTCCATATATCTTTATTAATTATACTTGAATGATAAAGTTTAATTTTTCCTCGAGCAAAGTCCTTATTTGCATTAAGGTATTCTTCAATTGTTCCTATGTCTCTCCAATAACCTTCTGCATTGTATCCACGTAAATTCAATTTATTTTCGAGCATTTTTGGGAAAAGGTCTCTACTAAAATCGAAGTTTTTGTTAGGAGGAATTATATCCAGTATTTCAGGTTCGATTATGTAAATGCCTGCATTTATTTTATCGCTGAATACTTCACCCCAAGAAGGTTTTTCGAGAAATCTTGTTATTTTCCCTTCTCTATCTGTTATAATTACTCCATAATGAAGTGGGTCAGTAACTTCATACAAAACGATTGTAGTAAGTGAGTTTGTATTTTTGTGATATTTATAAACTCTTTTTAGGTCTATATCTGTAACTAAATCTGCACTGATAACAAAAAATGTATCTTTAATAAATTCCTGTGCGTATTTTACGGCTCCGGCAGTTCCAAGGTCTTCTTCTGGGAGAAGGTATTTTATATTTACGCCGAATTTTGAGCCATCGCCGAGGTAATTTTTAATTATTTCCGGTTGAAAATAAAGAAGGACTATGAGGTCAACAATTTCGTGTTTTTTAAGCAGGTTTATCACGTGTCCCAAAACAGGAATATTGGCTAATGGAACCATTGGTTTTGGAATATTGATGGTCAACGGACGAAGTCTTACTCCAAAACCTCCTGCCATTACTATACCTTGCATAAATTTTACTCCTTACTTACGATTTTATTAAAATATTGTCGCTTTTAAAATATTTGGAGAGTTTATTTTTGAAATCTTCTACATAGTTTATTGGTATTTTAACAACAATATTGCACTTTTCTTTATAAACCTGATGGATTATCTTTCCATTGAAATCAGAAATTATTTTCATAACATTTCCCGTATCATTATGAGAAAATTCAAAATTAATCTTTTTATACAGAATTATTTCTATTACTTTTGTATTATTTAGGGTTATCTCAGCACAATCACGATATGCTCTCATCAATCCCCCTCTCCCGAGTTTTTTCCCTCCAAAGTATCGTGTTACTATGACTAATATGTTCCATAGATTTAATTTTTCAATGGCAAAAAGTATTTGTATTCCTGCTGTTCCTGGCGGTTCTTTATCATCACTTGTTCTAATATTTTCTTTTTCCTCTAATAACAGTTTATATGCAAAAGGGTTATGTGTTGCATCGTGATATTTTTTTATGGTGCTAATTAAAAATTCGTCAACTTCTTTTTTATTTAAAACCGGGAAAGCATTTCCTATAAAACGTGAACCAAGTATCTTTAACTCACCAAATGATGATGATTTTATTGTTTTTCTCTCCTCATTCATAAACGTATTCCATCTTTATCTATCTCCCAATGAAGTGGCATTTCTTTTGCCTTTGAACCAAAAAGGATAAATTCTGCTTCTGGGAAAAATTTTGTTATCCTTTGTTTTAATTCTACTATTGCAGTATTTTCTTTTTCTGAAAGATTCATTATATAGATTAATTAATTTTTTAACTTTTTTATAAATTTATAAAATATTATTTGTTTAATCAATGTAAAAAATTTATTTTTCTTTGGGGTGTATTACTGCAATACAAATAATGTCTTTTGCACCGTATTTGTTTAATTCCTCACAACAGGAATTTACTGTAAGACCTGTTGTAATTATATCATCTATCAAAATAATTTTTTTGTCTTTAATTTTATCAGGACTTTTTACTTTAAAAATGTTTTTTACGTTTTCAATTCTTTCTTTATATGACAACAAACTTTGTGATTTGTTATTTTTTATCCTTATAACTGCATTATTGCATAAAGGCAAACCTGATTCTAATGATGCGGAATTCGATATTAATTCGCTTTGATTAAAGCCCCTTTCTCTTTCTCTGGATTTATGAAGGGGAATAGGGATTATCATATCAAATGATTTGTCAAAGTTATTTTTCTTTAATACCATACCTAATTCTTTTCCTATTATGTTTGAAAGCGAACTTTTCCGATTATATTTAAATATATGAATTAACTTCAGAGTTTTATCGCTATATTTATATATGGCATAACCATCAGAAAAATATGACTTTGTTGGTAAATGAAGGTCTTTTTTTTCTATTTTTATTCCTCCTTCAAAACTTTTAAAACTTATCCAGCACTTGTTACAAATTAAATGTTCATCTTCTTTTAATCTTTCTTCACAGGTATAGCAAAATGGCGGGTAAATAAAGTCAATGAAACTTTTATATAAATATGTTATACCTTTAACTGATTTATTAATAATTGATAAATTTAAGAACATATAAGTTGATTAATTTTTAATGATAATTATTTAAAGATAATTGTAAATTTATTATAAAATTACAATAAATTATTTGAATAAAAAATAAAAAAATTATATATTATTTCATAAATATTAAAAATATTTTAATAAAATATGCAAAGGGGGTGAATATGCTTGAAAGATATTTCAAACTTAGTGAATTGAAAACAAATAAAAAAATAGAAATAACTGCAGGATTTACAACGTTTATGTCTATGGCATATATCATATTTGTTAATCCAAGTATATTACAAAAAGCAGGTATTCCATTTGAAGGAGTTCTTTTTGCTACTTGTATTTCATCTGCAATTGCAACCATACTGATGAGTTTATTAACGAATTATCCATTTGCTTTAGCACCAGGAATGGGATTGAATGCTTATTTTACTTATACTGTTTGCATTGGATTGGGGATAAACTGGCAGGTTGCACTTGGCGCTGTATTTTTTTCTGGTATTATATTTTTTATATTAAGTATTCTTAAAGTTTGGAAGTATGTTGTGGATTCGATACCGGATTCAATAAAATTTTCAACAGGTGCGGGGATAGGTATTTTTCTTGCATTTATCGGACTTCAGAATGGTGGAATAGTGGCAAACAGCGACCTTTCTCTTGTAACACTTGGAGAAATGCTAAAACCAGAAGTAGGTTTAACATTTTTTGGATTGTTCCTAACTGGAATTCTTCTTGCGAGACGAGTTAGGGGTGGAATTTTAATTGGAATACTTGGAACAACTCTTTTAGCGATTATATTGGGTATGGCAAAAATGCCCGATGCAATTTTCAAAATACCCGATGTTAAAAGTACATTTTTAAAATTAGACATTTCAAGTGCATTTAATTTGGGATTATTGTATATTATTTTTATATTTCTTTTCGTTGACGTGTTTGATTCACTTGGAACTCTGTTAGGTATAAGTGATTTTGGTGGTTTCTTAAAAGAAGGAAAACTTCCAAAAATAAATCGTTCTCTTCTTACCGTTTCTGTCGGAACGATTGTTGGTTCGTTAACAGGGACTTCAACTATTACTGCTTATATAGAAAGTTCCTCGGGTATTGCTGAAGGTGGGAGGACTGGTCTGGTTGGAATGGTTGTCGGGCTTCTCTTTATTGGATGTATTTTCCTTTCGCCAATAGCAAGTATTGTTCCCCCTTATGCGACTGCACCGGCATTGATAGTTGTGGGAAGTTTTATGATAAGCGTTATAAAAAATATTAAATGGGATGATATTACTGAAGCAATCCCTGCTTTTTTGACCATAATTATTATGCCTCTTACGTTCAGCATCGCTAATGGCATAGCAATCGGATTTATTACATATCCAATTATTAAGGGTCTTGGAGGAAAAATTAAAGAGGTGAGTATTTTATCATGGATGCTTGCAATTTTATTTATTATTCGTTATATATATGTTTAAATCGGTTTTAAAGTGTTATGAATTATGAATTGGATTAATATACATACTGAAGCATTAAATTATTTTCAACAATACTTAAAGGTAGATACGTCAAATCCTCCCGGAAACGAAATAGAGGGGGCATTGTTTCTAAAAAGTATATTTGATAAGGAAAATATTGAAAACAGAATTTATGAGACAGCACCTAAAAGGGGAAATATCATTGCAAAGATAGAAGGAAATAAAAAAGAAAATCCACTTTATTTGTTAAACCATATTGACGTTGTTCCCGTTGATAGAGAAAAATGGGAATTTGACCCATTCGGTGGGGAGATTAAAAATGGTTACATCTATGGAAGAGGCGCACAGGATATGAAGAATATGGCTATAATTCAACTGATGGTTATGATTTTACTGAAACGTGAAAAGATAAATCTAAACAGGGATTTATATTTCATAGCAACCGCTGATGAAGAGAGGGAAAGTAATTATGGAATAATAAAACTCCTTAAAGAAATCCCAGAATTAAGAAATCCCGGCTATGTAATTAATGAAGGTGGTGGAGGAACAATAAGTGTTCTTTCTAATGATGATAAAATTATCTGGGGGATTGGTATTGGTGAAAAAAAACCGCTTTTTCTTCATTTAGAAGTATATGGGATAAGTGGTCATGGTTCACAACCGGATAAGAATAATCCAAATGAAATTCTTATTACTGCTCTTAATAGAATTATAAATTATAAACAAAAAGAAAAAACTCACTTCGTCGTTGATGAAATGATTGGTAGATTGGGGCATATACCTGACAATAAATTTGCTAATGCCATAAGAAGAAATACGATAACTTTAACGACTCTCAAAGCAGGAGTTGGTGACCCACCAAAAGAAAATGTTATTCCATCAATTAGCACCGCATCTATTGACTGTCGTCTCCTTCCGGGTATCGACCCTTATGAGTTTATAAAAAACTTGAAAAATATAATAAATGACGATAGAGTGATAATAAAACCCACAAAAATCCCCAAAGAAGTCCCCACAAGTTCGCATAATACTGAACTTTTTCATATTATTAGTGAGGTAATAAACAGAAAATTTCCTGAATCGATAGTTGTTCCAATAATTGTCCCGTATGCTACTGACTCACGCTATCTTCGAGATAGGGGATTTATCTGTTATGGCTTCACTCCCACAATTACTACTATTGAAGACCTTTCTCTGATGCACAGTGATAACGAGAAAATTGCTGTTGAAGAATTTTTCAAAGGTATAGAATTATTATTCGATATTATTTTAGAATTCTGCGAGAAAAATTAAAATAATTTTCTATTACTGCCGATAATAGATATAGGGTATTTTAAACTTTCCTATTTTTTATTAAATTTTAAATCTTTCATAATTGCTCAAGGAGGAGAATATGGAAATTTTGCAAAGCAATGGAGGGCAAGTTTCTTTTCTGCAATCCCTTGTATTTAAAACATTTAACTACCAATCCACAAAACCATTGACAATATCTGAAAATAAACCAGAGGCAGAGAACCAGGTTGAAAATATTGCTAAAGCCTCGCAGGATAACTTGGTAGCGGATAAAATGGAGTATCCTCAAACTTATTCGGATAATAAACCTCAATTAGATATTAGCGCAGTTAAACTTGACTTGAACCTTGCATTTTCCGCAGAAAATCTTAAAGAAAATATAACTAACATACTTGGTAAAGAAAAACAACTGCAAAAAAATATTGAAAGTGAGAATTCTGATAAGGACAAAGAAAATAAAGAAAATAATGAAAAATTTCCATCTTTTATAAATGTTGACCTGTCAGTTCAGGCGGAGAGAGTTCAGAAAACGTCAGTGAGTGGTGGAAATGGCAGCGTTAAAGGAATTGACGTCTATTATCGTAAAAGTTCGATTAGAGAAAAAAATGCTTTTTATAATTTGGAGCAGATTAAATTACAGGTTCAGAGAAGACGACAGGAAGCGGTAGAGAGAGAATTAAATGTCAGGTATTTAAATGGCTACAGAATTGTTCGACAGAGAATTTCAATGAAATATCAGGAGGATTTGTCTCTTAAAGCAGAACTTTTAAATAAATTTGACGCAGTTACAACAAAGGTAGCGAAACAGGAACCTGAAAGCACGGAGAAGTTTTTGGATACAACAAACAAATTAGTTCAAAATGAGAAGGTCTCGGGTGAAACTGTTTCAAAGTTTTTTGACGTAGTTGAATCTTATGTTGAAAAAACAAGAAATACCCTGCATAAAAAAATCGATAAATTTTTAGATAAAATCTCAAATGACTTTAATGTTGATAAAGAAAAACTCAATGAAATGCGAACAAACCTTCATACAAAAGTAGATACGTTTTTCGATAATGTAAATAATATGCTAAATAAACTTGAGGGAGAAACTTTAAAAATTCTTGAAGAGAATAAATCAGCAAATATAACGGAAAATGATAAATCATCAGAAAAAATTACATTACAGGAGAAAGAGATAACACAAGTGGAATAGAAAAGTAATCTAATTTTATTCATTAAAAAATGGTTTCCATTTTGTTTCTTCTGATGGTTTTGTTATAAAACTTATAGTTATTAATAGAAAAAGAGAAGTAAAAAGTGCTGGATAAACTGTGGGAATGCTAAAAGGTTTTGATAGAGTTTCCCATAAAATAGTCATTAACATTCCACCCCCTATTGATGCGGTTCCACCGGAGGGGGTAACTCTTTTCCAGAAAAAAACAGCAAGGACTGCGGGTGTTATACCAACTCCATACATAGTATAAGCATAAAGAGCCATTTCAAGAACGGTCTCAAAAAACCTTACCTGCATAAAAGCAAATATACCAAGTAGAACGATTGTGATTCTTGAATAAAGAATTATTTTTTTTTGCGATGCCTTTGGATTGATAAATCGTTGGTAAATGTCTCTTACGATGTTAATTGACGGAACAAGGAGAAACGAAGTTGCTGTTGAAATAACGATTGACACTGCCGCAGCAAGTAGGGCGCAACCAATTATAATTGGAAGACCATAGCGTGCTGAATGTAGTATTACCATTTCGGGATTTATATTTCGGAACATACTGCTTCCTATGATTGCGATTACGACAATCGTTGTTTCCATAATAATTGTTCCCAGAAGCCAGCCCACAACCGAATGTTTTGCAGTTTTTGCATCCTTTGCAGAAAAAAATCTCTGGTACATATTGGATTCGCCCAGAAGTAAAAGCATTGTCGGGAGCGAATAACTCAACGCCTCGATAATGGTCATTGACCCAAGAACTTGAAAATTTTCTTTTGGCAGTGTATTCAAGATTTGGCTCCATCCACCTGCTTTGTCAATAAGGAAAGGGATACAGATATAAATTCCAATCAACATTACGATTCCATTTGCTATACCCGTATATACAACTGATATTAGCCCAGAAATAACAGTATAACCTACTACGAAAAATGCGGTGATGAGAATTCCCAAATTGAGAGGAACGTCGGCAACTATATTCAGAATCATTCCACCAGCTTTGAATTGATAACTCGCTATTGCCGTGTAAGCAATGATTGTTGTAATTGTGCCAAGCATTCTTGCATATTTATTGTAGCGTGTTTCAAGAATATCGGGGATTGTGTACATTGCAAACGTTCTAACTCTTCCTGCTATAAGATAAAGAATAATAATTGCAATCCAAACGCCTGCATCAAACCATAGTGCAGGGAATCCCTTTCTATATGCTAAACCAGCACTT
>CAZBIT010000007.1:0-15411 GCA_964491835.1 uncultured bacterium | reverse complement strand
CTCCTTTTGCATACCTCATAATTCTTGACATATACACAGTTGAAATTCCAGCCCTTACTCCACCTACAACCCCAACTTCTGAAGCAGCTCTTGCATCACCAGACATATCAGTAAATTTGGGAATTGCAACAGCCGCCAATATTCCCAAAATTACAATTACCATAACAAGTTCAATCAATGTAAATCCCTTTTGATTTCTTAAGTATCTCATAACTCTCTCCTTTTATTTGACATTACCTATTTACTGTTTTTTATCTTATATTAATAATTATTACAATTTTTATGCCATTCTTTATATATTATAAAAATTAATATATAAATATATATTTATATTAAATTAACATATTAAATTTCAATGTTAATTAGTAATATATAATTTAAGTTGAAATGTATCATAATAATACATATATTAAATAAAATACTTTAAGATTAAGATTAATAAAGATTAAAAAATATTGCATCATTATGATACAAAGGGTCAAAATGATACATCATTTAATCAAACTTCTTAATAAATTTATATTTATAATATCCTCTTTTAAACTTTTTCCCTTCGGTGTTTCAATAATTTTGGGGACTTTATTGAGTTTCTCATCGTTCATTATTAACTCAAACGCTTTTAAACCTATAAAACCCTTGCCAATATGTTGATGTCTATCGATTCTTGAACCTAATTCACTTTTTGAATCGTTCATATGAATAATCATTAATCTGTCCAATCCAATAACGCTTTCAAATTCACACATTGTCTTATTATAAGATTTTTCATTTCTTATGTCATATCCTGCTGAAAAAATATGACAGGTATCAAGACAGACACAAAAACGATGATTTTTCTCTATTTTTTCCATAATTTCTGCTATTTGTTCAAACCTATATCCTATACTTGAACCCTGTCCTGCCGTTGTTTCTATACATATCATTAATTTATCTTCTTTTTTCTCTGAAAATATCTTATTAAAAATATCTGATATAATATTAATCCCTGTTTTCACACTTTTCCCTAATGTAGAACCTGGATGCATAACCATATATGGAATCTCCAATAATTCAGCCCGTTGAATTTCATCAATAAAAGATTTATAGGATTTACGTGATGTAGTTTTATTCCCTGATACCAAATTTATAAGATAAGAAGTATGAGCGAATATAGGATTTATATTGGAATTTCTTGAAATTAAAACAAATTTTTCAACTTCATTTTCTAAAAGTGGTCTTGACCTCCATTGGGTATTATTTTTTGTAAATATTTGTATTGTTTTGCACCCCAATTTTTTACCGTTATGGATTGCCTTTTCAAGCCCCCCAGCAATCGACATATGAGCACCCAATAAAACCTCATTTCTCATATATTTTCCAAAATCAATTACCAATTAAACATTTTTTTAATCAATCTTCCTTTGATAAAATACCAAAAATAAAAACCCTTCTTTACGAGAAGGGTTATAACAAAAATCTTTAAAATAATATTTATTACATCATCAATAATTTAATTACCATCCTTTTTTATATACATAATTTTATCATCAATGGATTTGGGATTTTGATTCTCTTTAAATTCTTCAATTGTTGAGTCATTCACACCTGGGGGATTTATCGAAGAAATTGATTCGCCTTTTAAAAATGGCCTATTCATTTTACCTGACATAATATTTTGATTTGCACCCGGCACTGATGGCGTAAAGCCCTCTTCCTTAACAGTATCATTAATTTGAACCTTTTTATCATTAGAGTTATTAATGTTGATTATTATAAAAATAATCGCAAAAACAGCAACGGTGGCAAATCCAACATAGGATTTAGCAGGTAAATAATCAATTGATTCTTTGCAGTTTTCCAAAAAACTTTTCTTCCGAGAAAACTCTTGATAAATTTTTTCTCTGAGTATGAAATCAAATTTTTCCGATGTTTCTAATCTAGTAAATTTCCGCATATATTCTCTTATATATCGTGCCTTTTTAAGTTTTTCTGCACATTCCTGACACACAGCAATATGTTCATCCACTTCTTTCTTCAAACTTTCACTAATTTCTCCATCAACATAATCAGAAAAATACTTACAAACCGATTTACAATTTGACATAGGCAACTCCTTTTCTTAAGATTCTAAATTCTTAAACAAATCCCCTAAAATCTCCTGTAATTTCAAACGAGCTCTGTTCACCCGTGATTTTACAGTCCCAAGAGGTATTTTTAAAATTTTACTGATTTCTTCGTAAGAAAGTTCCTGAATATCTCTTAATATTATAACTTCTTTAAATTTTGGTGAAAGGACATCAATCGCTTTCTGAATTATTTCCTCCTTTACAACGCTATCTGCTTTTTCTTCTGGTCCTCTTCTATGGTCGGGTAATTCATAATCCTTTTCATCGTATCCTAAACTGCTAATAGAGAATAACTTTCTCTTTTTTCTACGTCTAAGTTCGGTTTTCGCTAAATTCCCGGTAATAGTATAAATCCACGTTGAAAATTTAGCAATGTTTCTATATGCATTTCTCTTTCTAAATATCCTTAAAAAAGTTTCCTGAACTATGTCTTCAGAATCTTCAATATCACCTAAAAACCGATAGGCAAAATTCAAGAGTTGGTTTTTATATCTTTTGACTATCTGCTCAAAAGCATAAACGTCTCCATTCTGGAATCTCTCAATTAACTCTTCATCGGTGGGATAATCTTTTTTATTTTCAAACTTTTTTGACATTTATCTAACCAAATAAATCTCTGAAAGTTCCCTAAATATATCAAATTTTTTGTTAATTTTTATCTTTGTTTTTGAAACGGTTTCTCTTGAAGATTCAACACCAATTATTCTTGATATCAGAATGTCCATTAAAAGTTTTTCGTTATTTAACCCACTCTTCTTTAAAACATCGGTATATAAAACGCAATTAAAACAACTTTCAATTTCTTCTGTTGAGAAATTTTTAGATTGACTCACATACTTTTTTAAAAAAAATTCTTTAATTCCAAATTTTTTTGAAATTTCATTTTTATTAATATTATCTCCATATCCTTTTATTGTTAATAATATTGACAGATGTCTTGTCAACATTACTATTATTTGTCCGAAAGGAACATCTCCTCTTTCTAACATTTTATACACAATTTTCAAAGAGTAATTCAATTTTTTCTCTCCAATAGAGTCGAGTAATTCAAATATGTTATATATTTTGGAACTACCAGTTATTTCTATTACGTCTTCCTTTGTAATGTCTTTTCTTTCTCCCAAATATAATAATATCTTATCAATTTCATTTGTCAGGTCCTTGAAAGAAGTTCCGCAAATTTCAACAAGAGCATCAATCGCATCTGTTGAAATCTTTATTTCTCTTTCTTTAATATAATCATATATATAATCAGAGACATTTTCAGGATAAATCTTTTTAAACTTAAACCAGTAAGGCTTTAATCCCAAAAACAACCTTCTTTTCTCACCATTTTCTTCCTTTACTCTTGTTTTCTCCTTCTCACCATATTCTTCCTTCCCACTCTTTTTCTCCTTTTCCTCTATCTTTTCCAATTCTAATATCAAAATTGTGGAATCAACAGGATTTTTAACATACTTCACCAATGCTTTAATTACATCTCTCGTAATAAAATCTGCGTTTTTAATTATAACAACCCTTTTTTCACTCATCATTGGAATAGAAGTTAATCGATTATATAAAAATTCAACTTTGGCATCATCTCCTCTCAATATACTAAAATTAAAATCTTTAGTATTTTTATCGACAAATCTTTCAATCAAAAGATTAATTGCTTTTTCACGAAAATAATCTTCCTCACCAAAAATCACATATATCGGTAATGGTTTACCACTTTCTATCTTTTTTAATATATTTATATTTTCCATAAAAAATATGTTTAAATACTCAATATTATACCTAAAATACCAATGAAAAAACAATAAAAACTGAAAAGATAAAATCTCCCCATTATTACAATCTTCATTAATATTTTAATTGCAAAATACCCTGAAAAAAAAGCGGATAAAAATGCTAATCCAATCTGAACAAGTTCTTCATTACTTAAGTTATAACAAAAAATATCAGAAGATTCTAAAATGGTAGCACCAAAAATCGCTGGCAGTGATAGAAAAAAGGAAAATTTCACTGCCTCATCTCTTTTAACTCCTAAAAACAATCCCATACTTATTGTCATACCAGAACGGGATATACCGGGGATAAGAGCAATCGCTTGTGCACAACCGATTAATAAAGAATTAAAAAATTTAATACCATATCCACGTTCTTTAATATACTTTGTAAAATATAATATTATTCCAGTAAAAATCAAAGCGAGTGAAACAAATAAAACATTTTCAAAAAATTCCGATAAGATATCTTTAAATAATATTCCAATAAATCCTGCTGGAATGGTAGCAATTATGATAAAAATCCCGAGTCGAAAATTGTAATTTTTTTCTATATCTGAATTTAAATTCCTTTTTTTTATTATATAAATTAAACCAACAAAAGAAGAACTGATTATGCTGATAATTTCTTTTCTGAAGACCACTACTACAGAAAGGAAGGTTCCAAAATGCAGGAATACTTCATAAAGTAATCCAGTAGATTTTATAGAAAACAAATTTTTGGCTATAACTATATGCCCAGAACTACTGACTGGTAAAAATTCAGTAATACCCTGTATTATTCCAATAAGAAGAGATTTATAGTAGTTTAACTCCATTCATCAATATATCTATAACAAATTTAGAAACTAAATTATACACTTGCAAGAAAAAAAATATTTATTTTCCCTATTATCACACTCAAAAAAATAAAACATTAATTAAAAAAAATGCAAACTCTCCATATTAAAATTCTTCTGAATTATTTTTCTTACCCCAAAGTTTATATGTCCAGACCAATTTGAATTGATTAAGCCCGTTCATTAATTCAAACCTTCCCTCTAAGAATAAGTTCTGGACGATTTTAACCTTGCAAATAAGATTAACTCCCACTTTTGTTTCACTTTCATCTATTTCGTTATTTTCGAGACCAAAATCGTGAAAATTTACAAATGTTCTAAGTGGGTCAAGTTTAAAATTCGTCACAAATTTAACATTATGAACTCCAACACCGGCACCTATATAAAGGTCTCTTTCCCTTTTTGGTATTTTATAATAAAAATCACCATTTATAGAAAATTCTGATATTGTTTTTTTAACTTCCTGAATAGTACTAGTACCTGTCTCCAAATCAAAATCTTCTTCAAATAAAATGAGTTCTGTGCCTGCGAAAAATTTTTGATAATAAACACTTGGACCGAAATAAAAAGCATTTTTTGTTTCATAAAGATTTAATTTTAATCCTAAAAATAATCCAAATGCTCCTTCATAAGGATGTGTTAATATTAAATTATCGGTACTATTTCCTTCTATATCACGTTCCAAATCGAGCGAGTATAACTTCGGAAGAGCCAATGTAAAACCCCCATTCCCCCACACTTCATTAAAAAGACCTTGTGCATTTAATTTCGAAGATAAAATAAATACTATTAAAAGTATAAAAATCATTAATCGTTTCATAAATTCTCCTTTAAATATTTAAATTCTTATTCTTTTATTCCAATAACTGCCATCATTCTTCCTGTTTTACATTTATCTCTTCTATGAGAAAAGAATAAATCTTTATTACAGGAAGTGCAAAAATCGCTTCTTTCTATATTTTCATCTTTTACATCACTATTAATTAATTGTTCTATAATTACGCTTTCCATATCAAGATTAAAGCATTCTTTACTGTTTTTCTTAAGGAACTTTTGGTCAAAATATTTTGCAACATCATTTTGTATAACGTAGCAACACCGTTTAATATGCGGTCCTATTCCAACCAAAAGATTACAGGATTTAATATCATAAGTTCTACAAATTTTCTCTATACCCTTTTTTGGCATATCGAGTGCCAGGTTCCTCCATCCCACATGGAACAATCCTATTGCTTTTTTAGTTTGTTCAATAACTACAATGGATACGCAATCCGCAAAACTTCCACAAAGAAATATATCATTAATATTAGTTATCAAACCATCCCCATTACCCAATCTACCTGGTATATTTACGATTATTATTTCGTCTTTATGGACCTGATTAACCTTTGCTATTCTGCTTTCTGGAACATCTATTGTATGGAAGAACTTTTCTCTATTTTTAATTACATTTTCTTTTTTATCATCAGTAGTAAGCCCAAGATTAAGTGAATAATAGTAATCTTCTGAATGACCACCCTTTCGTGTGCTAAATACCGCGATTAAGTTCTCAACTTCCTTAAAAATATCCCATTTACAATAAAATACTTCATTCTTTTCCTGAATATACATTTTTGTAAAAATTTTATTAATTACAGTAAATTTTAATTCAAAAAAATAATTTCCTCCTAAATATCTTATTATTTATATTTAACATTTTGGCTTAACCATATTGTGAAAAACAAGTAGAGGGGTATTAAAATAATGGAGCCAAAACTTTTTAAAGGTTACTTTTGAAGTATTCTAATAAATTTCCTTTAAAAAAACAAAAATTTTGTGAATGATAGGAAAAAAATCATTTATTTCCCAAAACCTCATTCATACTCCCTTGTCTATAACCTTCAAGGTCTATTGTAACATACGTATAACCAATTTCTTTAACTTTTTTTACGATTCTTTCACGCAAACTGTGGTCGAAGAATTTATCAATTTCTTCCGAAGATACTTCGATTTTAACGGTTTTATCAAAATGTCTTGCACGAATGTTCTTAAAACCAATATCGTGAAGGAAATTTTCGACTTCATCAACCATCCTTAATTTTTTCAATTCAATCTTTTCACCGTAAGGGAAACGTGAAGAAAGGCAGGCAAGGGCAGGTTTGTCCCAAGTCGGAAGATTGAGCATTTTGGACAACTGACGTATCTCATTTTTTGTAAGCCCTGCCTCCATCAGTGGACTTCTAATATTTTTCTCTTTTAATGCTTTCATTCCAGGACGGTAGTCACCCAAATCATCTGCATTCGAACCATCAGCAAAATTTCTGAAGTTTTCCTTTTCAGCAATATTTTTAATATTTTCAAAGAGTTCAGTTTTGCAAAAGTAACACCTATCAACTGGATTTCCAATGAATTTGGGATTATCCATTTCTTTAGTATTTATAATCATAATCTTAACGCCGATATCGGAAGCAATTTTCAAGGCATCTTCATATTCTCTTGAAGGATAAGTCGGTGAAGTAGCAATAATCCCAAGAACTTTATCTTTGAGGACGTCTTTTGCAACTTTCAATAAAAATGTGCTATCCACACCGCCAGAATAGGCAATAACAACCTCACCCATTTCTCGAAGAATGTCTTTTAACTTTTCGTATTTTTGGTCTATTGTCAAATTCATCTTCTTATCATTGTATTTCAATTATTTTCCCATCGGAATATTTTAGAAGATTTACAAATTTATTTGTTCTTAAATTTTTGTCAAAAGAGATTTTCCCTTTTATCCCTTGAAAGTTCTCAATCTGGGACAATTGAATTTTTAAATCTTCGCGTGTTAAAGCCCCATTTTCAATCGCCTGTAAAAAAAGTTTCATAGAGTCATAACCGTAAACCTCAGGCATTTGAGGAGTTCGACCGTATTTCACTCTGAATTTATTTACAAATTCTAAAAAAAGTGCGTTAGATTCTTCAATAAAATAATCCGACGTAAATACCATATTATCTACATAATCTATATTTTTTTCTAAAAATTTTGGGTCATACCAATTATTTAGCCCAAATACGTTGGTCTTAATGTTATAGGAGTGAAATTGAGATACAATAATTTTAATGTCATCTTTTTCAACTGGTAAAAACAGCCCATCAATTGACGTTATTGGAATATCCAAGGAATCAACACTACTAACATTTCCACTAATCTTTTTTAATATTTCCATTTTTTTCATAGAAAAAAATATGTCTTCAAAATCCTTTAACTTTCTTTCATTTGACGTTGAAACATCAACACTATCCATCAAGGGGAGATTATCCTGAAACATCATTTTGAATCCCTGACTACGAATATTTTTAAACTGGGTAGCAAGGTTAAAACTTCCGGGGAAATATTCCTGCTCCGAAACAATGATTCCATTGTAATTATCAACGACTTTTTTAAATCCTTCTACAACTTTCAAGCCATCTCGACTTATTGGAGCCAAAATAGCAAATGTTTTAATGCCAAGTCCTTTTAATGAATATTCTGCAATCCTATTTATATGGAAAGTATAATCAGCATTAACCTGAAATACATATTCTCCCAAGAAGGAAAAACTGCCATCATTAGTCAATGGTAAAATTATTGGAATTTTTTTATGATTCGCTTCAACACACACTCCAGCACATATCCCCTTATCAAGGGCTCCCAATATTCCTACAACAAAATTATTTTCAATAAAATTCCTAATAGCTACAACGCTTTCTACTGGGTCTGATTTAGAATCTGATACAAGAAAATTAATTTTCCTTTTATGAGTCTGATTAAACTCTTCTCTTGCAAGTTCTGCTCCTTCATATATTCCTTTTCCTATGTTTTCTTTCTCCCCTTCAAGAGGCAATATTAAACCTATTATAATAGATTTTTCTTTCAATTTGTTTATATATTCACTTAACTCTTTTGCTTGTTCAAAATAAAATTTACCGTTTGCTGTATTCAATACATTAGTAACAACGTTTTCTGCTTCTTTTAATTTCCCAATTTTTACATATTCATTTGCAATCTTTATGTCAAGGATATTGCGTATATCTTGATTATCAAACTCTTCTTTAATATTTTCAAAATCTTTTATATCAAGGGCGTCTGAAAATAAATTCAGAGCATTTTCCTGCGATTTTATTAGAGTTTGCGAATTTCCACCATAGTTCAATACAGACAAATAACTTCTGAGTGCCTGGTCAAAAAGTCCCATCTTATAATAATTATTTCCAAGTAAATAAAGGCATTCGGAGCGAAATTTTTCTGAAGAATAATTCATCAAATATCGTTTTAAAACATCAACTGAATGAACGTAATCCTTCATTTCATAAAGTGACTGACCTTGCATAAATAATGAATACATTCTTAAAATTTTATCTGCATTGTTGAGTTCAGGATTACTAAACATCTTATATGCGATTTGATATTCACCTTTATTATAATACGCCATACCCGACGCAAAAATTTTATCAGCCTGTGAAGGAGTAATATTCTTACATAATATAGAATCACCATTAATGAATAATAAAATATTAAATAAAAATATAATCGAAATCTTTTTCATAGTTTTCATCACGTTTTATTTCTAAATAAAATATCAGACCTTCCAGAAATTTCTATTGAAGCCTCAGTTGTTGTAAATCCAGAAGTGGTTTCAAAAAATGCATCAGTGAAAAACAGATTGAATTCTCGTTTAAACAAATATTTTTTCAACTTTTTGTATTGCCTCAGGCAAGGCAAAAACGTTTACTTGATCACCCGGTTTAATTTGAGTTGTCCCCACAGGAATTATTACTTCATTATCTCTGAATATTGCTCCTATAATTGCACTATCAGGAAAACCAGTATCTTTAAGTTTCTTTTTAGTTATCTGTGAACCTTCCTGAGCAACTATTTCCATAATTTCTGCATCGATTTCTTTTAAAGTGGACACGGAGAGAACATGCCCTCTTCTTATAAACCTCAATATTGCATCGACAGTTGTTACTTTTACGCTTACCGCGGCGTCAAGTCCAATAGAATTAATAATTGGGAGATATTCAGATTTATTAATTAAAACAATGGCACGTTTCACGCCAAGGTGCTTAGCAAGAAGACTCGAAAAAAGATTATCCTCGTCATCATTCGTAAGTGCAATAAAAGAATCCATATCAGATAAATTCTCTCTTGCAAGAAGGTCAATATCAGTTCCCTCACCTTGAATAACAAGGGTTTTTGTTAATTGGTCGGCGATAACCTGAGACCTTTCCTTATCAGATTCAATTAATTTAATCTCCAAATCTTTTATCTTCTCAAGTTCTTCAGCAATAAGCCTACCAATTATTCCTCCTCCAAGAATCATAATATTATTTACTTTTTCATCTTCCTTTCCAACGAGTTTCAAAACACCCGGAATTGAGTTAATCTTGGCAATCACAAATATCTGGTCTTTAAAAAATATTAAATCTTTTCCTTTAGGAATAATTGTCTTGCCATTTCTATATATGGCAACCGTTCTGAAAACAATGTCAGAAAAATCATTAGTTATTTGATGAAGAGGTTTACCTATAATAGGTGCGGTTCTTGAATCAATTCTAATACCAAGAATTTGCATGCCTGCACTTTCAAAATCAATCACGTCAGTTGCTGAAGACCTTTTTAAAAGTCGTATGACTTCAGCGGCTGCTTCTACTTCTGGATGAATCATAAGGTCTATCCCAAGTTGTTCAGGAGTGATTATCGCATTTTTTGAAGTATATTCGGGATTTCTAACTCTTGCAACCTTTTTAGAAACACCCATTTTATTAGCAAGTATGCAGGAGACGATATTAACCTCATCAATATTTGTAACCGCGACAATCATATCTGCATCCTTAATACCTGCTTCTATTAATGTCTCAATACTTGTACCATTTCCTTGAATCGCTATTACATCTAAACTTTCTTGTGCTTTAATGCATTTATTATGGTCGTTTTCAACAATAACAATATCATTATTTTCATTGGACAACATTTTTGCTAAATAAAATCCGACTTCTCCGGCGCCGACTATTATCACTTTCAATTTTTTCTCCTAAAATTTATTTTTACAGATTTTCATATTAATTAAATTTTTTAATATTTGCAAGTAATATTTAATTATTTTCACAAAAGTCATAAAAAAATGCCCTAAAATTAGGGCATTATAATATTTTAAAAAACAATATATTATTTATAAAATAAACTTGAAAATTTATATTATTTTCTTCTGATTATTTCAAACCCATAATATATAACAGGTATAACAAACAAGGTAAAAACTGTGGAAGTTATCAGCCCACCAATAGAAACAATCGCCATAGGCGACCTCATTTCGGCTCCCTCGCCAATTTCCAATGCAAGTGGAAGCATACCTATCATTATTGCCAAATTTGACATAATAATTGGTCTTAACCTTGTTCCTGATGCTTCAAGGATTGCCTCTTTTAATTCAAATCCTCTATTTCTTAATATGGTAGTATAATCCAAAATCAATATGGCATTATTTACAACAATCCCGACAAGCATTATGATAGCCATTAACGTCAAAATACTAACGGTTTTTGAAGTAATTATCATTGATAATACAACTCCAATTAAACCGAGTGGAAGGGTCAGCATAATTGTAAATGGATGAATAAATGATTCGAGCATTGCGGCAAGAATAAGATATGTTAATACAATCGCAAGAATTAACGCTCTATATAACTCTACAAATGATTCTTCTTGCATTTCTGTCATACCACCGTAGGTAATACTGTATCCTGTGGGAAGTTGAAGGGCATCCGTCTTTTTTCTTAGTTCAGATACTATTGAGCCAATACTTCTATTTACATTATTACCAGAAATAGTTACCAATCTTTTTTTATCTTTTCTGGTTATTTGAACAGGTCCTCTTGCATCAATGATATTCGATATATCAGTTATGGGAACATATTTTTCACCATTTTTTATTTTAATATTTCTAACTTGTGCTGCGTTATTTATATCAGCATCTGCAAACCTAACTCTAATATCATATTCTTTATTTTTCACTCTAAATTTTGACGCAACTTCTCCCTGAATGCTTGCTCTCAAGACGCTCGCAAGTTTGAAGATAGATATCCCCTGGTCATCCATTCTTCTTCTATCAGGTATAACCTGTATTTCAGGCACACCAAGTCGCCAGCTTGACTGAACGTCCAGGACGCCTGGAACTTCTTTTGCAATATTCATAACATCCGATGCAATATCATTAAGGACATTTAATTCGTCTCCTGTTATTTCAATTTGAAGACCCGCCATACTCCCACCCATTGAACTTCGCTCAGATATATAGATATCAGCGGATGGAATCATAGAGAGTTTCGGTCTCAAAAAATCAACAAATTGAAAAACCGTTATGTCTCTTTCACCTTTATTGACAAGTTCGACATTAATTGCACCAAGTTGCACACCCTGATTACTTCCCATAACTCTATTTCCTCTGCTTATTCCCACCTCAGTATAAACCGTCTTTACGTATGGCAATTCAGAAATAATATTTTCAGCCAGAGTGATGGCACGGTCGGTTTCCTCAAGACTCGAACCCGCAGGCATCTCAAAATCCACAGTTAAAATACCTTGATCCGATTTAGTAAAAAACTCACTGCCCACATACTTAAAAAGATAAATTGAACCGAAAAATAATATTAAAACAAAAATCAAAACTAATATACCATGGTCAAGAGTCCAGTTTAAGTATCTCCGATAATCTATCACTATATTTTTATATGATTTTTCCCATAAATTTGAAAATTTATCAAATATTCTAAAATATACGTTTAGAACATATAATAATAATGCTATCCCCACGATTATTATGCTAAAAATAAGATTGAAAAGATAATTAAACACAAAAACCGCTACACCAAGAGCAATCAAAATAAGCACAATTTTCACAATATATTTAAATATCTTAAATATTGTGTTTTTCTTAATTATGTTTAAATCAACCGAAAATAATTTTTTAATTATTAATAAAGTAACAGAGCCCCCCATTATCAATGGAATCAAAATCGTTTCAAACTTCGCTCCACCAAAAAAGGTTATTCCAGTTAAAACAAATAATGCACATAAGAAAAGTAAAATAAGAATAGAAATTAAAAATAAGACAAAAATATCAAATCCTCTTTTTTCTTTTTCACTTTTTTTCAAAACAATTGAAGAAAGCATTGGAGTAAGAGTAAAAGAAACCAATAAGGAAAATAAAGTTGCAAACGTAACGGTGAGACCGAATTGCAAAAAGAACCTTCCGATAATTCCACTCATAAAGGCAATTGGTGTAAACACAACGACGTTAGTTAACGTAGATGCCGCTACTGCTATAGCAATTTCTGTGGTTCCCGATTCACTTGCGATTTTTGCATCTTCTCCTAATTCCTCCTTATGTCGGAATATATTCTCAAGCACTACTATAGAGTTAGTGACGAGAGTACCAACCGAGATTGAAAGTCCCATAAGTGTCATAAAATTTATCGTAAATCCTGCAAATCTCAACAATATAAAAGTTGAAATTATGGAAGATGGCATTGCAATGGCTGCGATTAGAGTACTTCTCCAGTTATGCAGAAATAAATAAAGGACGATTGCGGTTAAAAATATACCAATAATAATATCATTGATGACTTCACCAATTGATTGTTTTATAAATATAGATTCATTTTCAGCAATATTTATCGTTATTTCGGGTGGGATGATTTTCTTTATTTTCACCAATTCTTTTTCAACTGATTCAGCAACCTTCACGACATTTGCATCTGCTCTTTTTATTAAACTTATACCTACACTTGTGCTTTTATTATAACGTGCCATTTCTCTTTGCTCTACAAAAGTGTCAGATACTTCGGCTACATCTTCCAAAGCAATCGGTTCAAGACCGGAACGAACAATCTTTAAATTTCTAATCTCATCAACCGTGATAAATTCACCTGAAACTCTGATGGGAAATTCTTTCCACTTTTCAATAATATGCCCACTTGGCAAATTAAGGTTTGCTCCAGCAATCTCACTTATTATATCGTCAAGAGACATATTAAATGCTTTTAATCTGTCTCTTTTTACTCCAATTAAAATTTCTCTTTCTTTTCCACCAACAATACTGATACTTGCAAGTCCTTCAATCTTCGAAAGTTCTGGTTTTATAACTTCATCGGTCATCTCATAAATTTCACTTAACGGTCTTGGTCCAGAAACCGCCAAACTCATAATCGGCTGGGCACCGATGTCGAATTTCATTATTGTCGGCACATATATATCTCTCGGAAGTTGAGACCTGATGGCATCAACTTTATCTTTTACATCGTTAGCAGCAACATCAATATTAACTTCAAGTTGAAATTCCACCACAACGATTGATACTCCTTCAATAGAATTTGACGTTATCGTCTTGACGCCATTGATAGCACTTACAGCTTCTTCAACCGGTTTAGTTATGAGCGTTTCAATTTCTTCAGGACCCGCTCCGGGATATAAAGTTCTAATGGTAATTATTGGAAACTCTATTTCAGGCATAAGGGCAACTGATAGGTAGAGATAAGAATATATCCCTAAAACGACAAAAAATAATATTATTATTACGGTCAAGACCGGCTTATTGACTGAAAGTTTTGATAAAAACATATTTATTATCCTTTAAAATATTTTCAATTTTTGATATAATAAAAAACTTTTAATTTACAATAAGAACTTTTTCACCCCCAATTAATTTATTTTGTCCCTTAATTATAATATTTTCTCCTTCTTTTATTCCTTTTATAACTTCTAATTTTTCACCATCAACGATACCGGGCTTTACACTTCTCTTTTCACTAATTAAATTTTCACCCACAACAAAAACAAAAGAACCCATATCATCATTTACCAATGCTTGTTTTTCAACGACAACTGCATTCTGGTTTTCCCCGATAATCAATTCTGCAGTTGCAAATATCCCTGGTTTGAGATTCATATCTTTATTTGGAATGGCAATCCATACGTTGAAGTTTCTGTCTTGGGGGTTAGCAGACAAAGCAACTTTATCTACTTTACCTTCATAAACGATATTTCCATTAAAAAATATTCTCACGATTACTTTTTGTCCAACTGAAACATATTTAATATCATTCTCACTCACTTTAACTTCAAGTTCTGCATTTTGAAACCTTGAAACACGAAGTACCGACTGACCGGGATTGACGGTTTGACCTTCCATGATAAAAATATCCGTAACCACACCCTCAATTGTAGCACGGACATTAAGAAGTTCATTAACGGATTCAAAGTTTGATTTTGCCAATTTATAAGCATTCTCCTGTCGGTCAAGTTCGCTTGCAGAAATAGCACCCTCATTATAAAGGGTCTTGATTCTCTTTAATTCTCTTTCGGCGAGTTCCAAATTCAATTGCATCTGCTGAAATCCTGCACCTGGATTGTTCCTGTTTAAAGTGGCAACAACGTCCCCTTTTTTCACTCTTTCACCGACCTTTGCTAATATTTTTTCTACAATTTCCTGAGTTTTTGCTACTGCATCCGCCTGTTCTCTTCCTTTTATTGTCCCAGAATATATTATAGAATTTTTAATGTTAGAAATTTCAGCAGGTTTTACTTCAACGGGTATTCCCTGTTCTTCTTGAATATCTGAAATGCTACGAACAACCTTTTTTGAATCTTCAATGTTTTTTAAATCCCCCTTCGTAACGAGCCCGACAATCATTAAACCA
>CAZBIT010000006.1:0-15430 GCA_964491835.1 uncultured bacterium | reverse complement strand
AATTACTTTAAAATATAAAATAATCGGACTTATATGAAATTTCCAAGTATAAAACTTCATAATCAGATTTTAATAGGATTGATTTTAGGATTAATTTGTGGGTTAATATTTAGAGAGTATATTGTGTGGATTAAACCGATAGGCACCGCCTTTATCCGTTTAATAACTATGGTTATTGTTCCTCTTGTTTTTGCATCTCTATTGGTTGGAACCGCGAGTTTAGGTGATGTAAAGAAACTTGGGAGAATTGGCGTTAAACAGGTTGTTATAATTGCGATTACAACTGTGATTGCTACTATTATTGGGTTATTTTTTGTTAATTTACTTAAGCCGGGGAGTTCAATTTCTCCCGAAACGAAGGTTCTTCTTTTAGAGAGTTTTAAATCCCAAACAGAAGTTAGTGTTGAAAAAATTGAAAAGGTGCCATCATTTTTAAATATATTATTGGATATTATCCCATCAAATCCATTTTCTTCTCTATCAAATGCAAATTTATTGCAAATTATATTTTTTGCCATTCTTCTCGGTATAGTGCTTACATTAATTCCTAATGATAGAGCATCCGTTGTTTTACATTTTTTTCAAGGAATTAATGATGCGATGATGAAAATGGTTTTACTTATTATGAAAGTAGCACCGATAGGGGTCTTTGCTTTGATAGCAAGCATTGTTGGAGAATTTGGGAAAGGGATAATTTTATCATTATTTTTATTCATAATGGTCGTTATCTTGGGATGTGTTGTGCAAACAATTACGGTTTATCCTATTATGCTAAAAGTTTGTAAGTATAGTATTTCAAGGTTTTTTAATGGCATCAGGCCTGCTCAATATATAGCATTTTCTTCAGCATCATCCGCAGCAACTTTGCCAGTCCTTATGCAAGTGTGTGAAGAAAATCTTGGTGTCTCTCGGGAAATTTGTAGTTTTGTTTTACCTCTTGGAACTACGATAAATATGAATGGCAGTGCACTTTATCAATCAGTCGCAGCGGTTTTTATTGCACAAGTATTGGGGATTGATTTAAATATTTATCAGCAGATATTAATCGTTTTTACTGCGACTTTGAGCGCTGTGGGAACTGCTGGTGTCCCAGCAGGTTCTATTATTATGCTTTCTATGGTTTTAAGTGCAATTAATATTCCCGTTGAAATGATTGCGTTAGTTCTTGGAGTTGATAGAATCGTTGATATGTTTAGAACAACGGTAAACGTAACGGGTGATTCCTGCTGTGCAGTTTATATAGCATCTTCTGAAAATAAGAGAATTAAAAATGAAATAAAAATATAAACCCTATCGAGGGGAAATTTTATGGATGTCGTCATATTTTCTTTTGCAGGTCTAAGCATTTTTCTTTTATTGGGGAAATACGTTCGAGTAAAGGTTAAATTTTTTCAAAAATTTTTTATTCCTTCGGCATTAATTGGTGGATTTATTGGACTGATAGTAATGCAAATCCTCTTATTATTTTATTCAACCCCTTTAATTAAAGAAGTGAATGATATATGGAAAATGTCTCCTGGTTTTTTGATAAATATTGTTTTTGCAACGTTATTTTTAGGTAATAGAATTCCAAGTTTGAAGACAATTTGGAATATTGGAGGGATTCAGTTTTTATATGGGCAAGTGGTTGCCTGGGGACAGTATGTGGTTGGACTTGGACTTGTCTTGGTATTGCTTACGCCATTTTTTGGTGTTAACCCTATGTTTGGTGCGTTGATAGAGATTGGTTTTGAAGGAGGACCCGGCACCGCAGCCGGATTAGCTGACACTTTTAAAATACTTGGCTGGGAGGAAGGTTTATCCCTTGCACTTGCTACTGCAACTGTTGGTATCTTTGCTTCCGTTGTTATAGGGACTGTCTTAATTAATATTGCATGCAGGAAAGGTCAAACCGAAATATTGAAAAGACCTGAGGAGATTTCAGATGATTTATTAATGGGAATTCCTGAAAAAGAAAAAAGGGAGAGTGCAGGAATTTTAACGACGTCTCTTGAATCTATTGAACCGATGGCTTATCATACAGCATTTATTGGAATAGCGATTTTTATTGGATATATTATTTTAAAATTTTTAATTTTGTTTGAAAACCAATTTTTAACTCCATTAGGATTACCAAAGATTATGATTGGTTTTCCTTTGTTTCCTTTGACGATGATTGGAGGTATTATTATTCAAATAATAATGGACAGATATGATACTAAAAATACGATTGACCATAAACTTATGATGAGGATAAACGGACTTTCAATTGATTTTTTGGTCGTTGCGGCTATTTCAACTATTTCAATAAAGGCAATCTGGACGGAAATAATACCATTTACAATTTTAATGATAGCAGGTATTATATGGAATGTATTTTGCGTCCTTACAATTGCGCCAAGGATTTTTCCAAATGCTAAATTTGAAAGAAGCATTGTAGAGTTTGGAATGGCTACGGGTGTTGCGTCAACTGGACTTTTACTTTTAAAAATTGTTGACCCGGATGCAAAGACACCTGCTCTGGAGGCATTTGGTTATAAGCAAATCCTTCACGAGCCATTTATGGGTGGAGGACTCGTTACCGGTGCAGCAATGCCGTTAATTTATAATTATGGTCCTTTGGCAATATTTTTATTTTGTCTTTCAATGATGGTTTTATGGGCAATATTATATAGATTTTTGTTTTACAAAAAATAATTTATATATTATGCGTAATCTACCTGAATGGATAAAAACGAAATCCTATATTGGAAGTAACTATAGGGAAATGAAAAAGATTCTTATAGAATTTTCTGTTAACACAATCTGTCAGAGTGCCTTGTGTCCGAATATTTATAGGTGTTTTGAAAACAAAAGTGCCGCTTTTTTAATTATGGGCAGAGTTTGCACAAGACACTGTCTTTACTGTAATGTTTCGAATAATAAACCTGAAAAAATTAAAGAATCCGAATCGGTTAGTATTGCAAAGATTGTTAAGCATTTTAATATGAGGCATACAGTTATAACTTCTGTGACAAGAGACGACCTTCCCGATGGCGGTGCTTCTTGTTTTGTTAGAACTATAAAAGAAATAAGAAATTTAAATCCTGAAACGACAGTTGAGGTTTTAATACCCGATTTCGATGGTTCAGAAGATGCATTAGAAATAGTAGTTAATGAAAAACCCGAAATTATAAATCATAACATTGAAGTGGTTGAGAAACTTTTTCCACTTATCAGACCGCAGGCAGATTACCGTAGGTCTCTTAATCTTTTGAATACGGTCAAAAAAATTGGCAAAGATATAAGAACAAAATCTGGAATTATAGTGGGTCTTGGCGAGACAAAGGATGAACTAATTAAAACGATGGTTGACCTTCGTAAAGTATGTTGTGATATATTGACAATCGGGCAGTATCTTAGACCATCTGAAAAGCACTATCCCGTGATTGAATATTATCATCCCGATGAGTTTGCAGAATTTAAAATGATTGGTGAAAACTTGGGGTTTTCAGAGATTAATTCAAATCCACTTGTAAGAAGTTCCTATCAATTGGGAGGATGTTAGAAAAATTTATGTTTATTTATAACCTGAAAATTGAAATACATTATGAAAATTAAGGGTAGGGGCAACCCGTCGGGTTGCCCCCTACTATTTTTTGTATCATAATTTTAGGGTAATTATATCAATAATAAACTAAATCAATCTTGTATTTCAAAATTTCCATTAAGTTGAATATCTTTTGATGAATTGCTAACCACAACGTTAAAATTGATTGTATTCAAAATCGAGGGTTTAAAATGGAAGTAACTTTTTTTGGAGCGTGTAAAGAAGTGACGGGTTCTTCTCATCTAATTTCTACGAAGTTTGACCGAATCTTATTAGATTGCGGGCTTTTTCAAGGAAAGCGTAAAGAAAGCCGAGAAAAGAATAAAAATTTTTCTTTTCTGGCTGATAATATTACCAATGTTTTACTTTCACATGCACATATCGACCATTCTGGTCGTCTCCCGTTATTGTCAGCACAAGGATTTAAAGGAAGGGTCATTACGACACGGGCAACCTATGATGCTTGTGAATATATGTTAAAGGATAGTGCACACATACAGGAATCGGATGCCGATTATTTGAATTACAAAACGACAAGGTTGTTTCTTTATGAACAGTTAAAATCTAAGAAAAAAAGTAAAATCCTTAGTAATAGAGAAATCCGAAAAATAAAAAAAATATTAAAAAGGAATCAATTATATATTAACAGAGAAAAAATTGATGAATTAATTACTCAATATGAATTACCGAGAATTACACCGCTTTATACATCAGAAGAAGCAGAAATGTCTTTAAAACAGTTTGAGGGGTATCCTTATAATAAGCCAATTGAAGTAGGAAAAGATACTTTTTGCACTTTTTATGATGCTGGACATATATTAGGTTCCGCCGTCATAATCGTTGATATAGAGGAAGGTGGAAAGAGATTTGTGATTGGTTACACGGGCGATTTGGGGCGATTTCAGGTTCCTATATTGCGAGACCCTACACTCCAATTTCCTCCTGAACATCAGAACCTGGATTTACTTATTATGGAGAGCACTTATGGAAATCAATCACATGAACCTATTAAAAATTTAAAAAGTTCATTGGAAGAAGTAATAAACAGGACTTATGCACGGGGTGGGAGTGTAATTATTCCGTCTTTTGCAATGGAACGTTCACAAACCCTCATTTATCTACTTCACGAATTGTATAATGAAGGGAAACTTCCATCTATGCGGATATATGTTGATAGTCCGCTTGCACTTAATCTGACAAAAGTGTTTGGTGACCACCCTGAATGCTATAATTATGAGACGCATAAGACCTTTTTAGAAAATAGTGAAAATCCATTCAGTTTTAAGCAACTTAAATATGTTCATAGCGTTGAAGAATCAATGGCTTTAGTTCGTGACCAATCGCCTCATATTGTTATTTCCGCTTCTGGAATGTGTGAATCAGGAAGGATTCTTCATCATTTACGTTATAATATTCACAATGAAAGGAACACGATTCTTTTTGTGGGTTTTCAGGCACAAAATACTCTGGGGAAACGCATTCTTGACCTTGCAAAGATTTATAAGGAGAAAGATGGAGATTATCCCTGGGTGAGATTTATGAACAAAGATTATCCCATAAAAGCAGAAGTTGTTAAGTTAGAGGGATTTAGCGCACATGCAGACCAATCAGAACTGGTTCGGTTTCTTACTCAATCAAATCTTAAAATTAAAAAAATAGCCCTCGTTCACGGAGAGGAAGATTCTATCAAATCGTTTGCAAAAATTTTGGAAGAAAAAAGATACTCTTTTTTTATCCCGAATTCAGGTGAATCATATTTGCTCTGATTGTATAAGTTTTTTTGTAAACTTCATCATAAAAATTTTTTTGAGAAAGATAAATTATTGGCTAATTTCATTCAACATCTTTATTAAACCCGCTTTAAATGGAGTGATGATAATAAGTATAAAGGATGAGGAGTATAATATTGTTAAAAGTGATAAGGCAATCCCTGGGCCAAGCTTTTTAGGGTCATCAAAGCCGGCAAGAACAATAATCATTCCGATTATGAATCCTACAAGTGCTGAAAATATTAAGTAAGATTGAAGCGCTTTAAAGAAATGAATGCCATTTTTTATTTTTATCAAACTGGGAGTATCTTTTTTAAGAACGGTTATGAAGTAACTAATAATTTCTGATGTTCTGAATGTGCAAAGTGACAATAAGATAGATAGAATAATAGTTATTATAAAGCTACCAATATCTATAAATAAAAGAAGTGAACACCTCATAACCATTGGAACTATGATAAATAAAATAGCCAGAACAATAGGAATATAAATAAAATATGATTTCTTCATTAAATGCCTCCTATTTTTAAAAATATTTAAAACTACGTTTAATATTTGTTAGTATTTCGGCAATGTGTTTATCAATATTATAATATATGCAAAATTCAGTGGCTGATTTTTCTAAAGTTCTATATTTATCGTGAAAAATAAAGCATATACTAATAACTATTGCTAAAGTTGTCACAAATACAAAGTCAATAATTTTGTTTTTTCGCAAAGTGAAATTTTCAACATTATCTTTATCAGAATGTTTAATAAATGAATATTTTGACTTTATGGATTTTACTTTTGAGTCATAGTAATTATAAATAATCTTGTTAATTTCTGAATTAGAAATAGTTTTCTTAATTTTCATAATATTTCTCCAAAATTTTTTTAATTCCTGACCTTATTATGTGGACTCTATATTTTACCGTGCCAGTTGGAATATTGGTAATCTTACCGATATTTTTATAACTGACCTTTTCATAAAATCGTAGAAAAGATATCTGTTGGTCAGTATCATCCAAGTTTTTTATATAAGATTCTATTAAATTTTTCATTTCATCTACTATTAGAATTTCTTCTTGACTTACTAATTCATTTTTCTCTAATATTTCAAAAGTATCATTTACCCTGGATGTTTTTTTATCAAGCGATGTTTTTTTTAAAAAATCAATACAGTGATTTTTAGCAATAGTGTAAAACCATGTATTGAACGAATACAATGGATTATATTTATGAAGATTATTATATACTTTAAGCATTATGTCTTGTGTAATGTCTTCAAAATCAAAAGAATTATCTTTTATCATTAATTTTACAAAAATTGTAAGTTTTTGATTATATTCTTTCCAAATTGATTCAAACAATCTGTTTCTAAGATTCTGGTTTAATGATGACTTTAAAAAAATAGCAAATTGCTGGATAATATTTGTCATACACTAATGTATACGATTTCTTGATGAAAAGGTTGGGAAAAAAATAAATAAAAAATATTGTTATATTGGAATGTTTAAATGTTTTGATAAAAATATAAAATTATATTGCATATAAGTAGAAATATTATTGCAAACTTTAATAAAGTAAATATATTAAAGTTTTAAATCAAAAATAAGAATAAAGGTTAATAGTAATATAGAGTAATTTTTATTTCTTATTTGGGGATTTCTTCTTTAACTTCCTGTGTTTCTTTTTCAGCGAGTTGATAATATGCTGATACAATTAAGCCCGTTGTAAGTGGAAAAGTGAGAATGAAAAGAACAACTCCAAATGAACCCAATGAAAACACAGCAATAAATAATATTGCCAAAATTATTATAAAAAGGAGGAGATGTTTCCAGATATTGGTTTCTAAAACCAGATTATAACTTGACTTCAGAGCATTGTTTATATTTACTCCTTTATCGCAAATGAATATTAGAACATACATCCATATAGAAAAGATTAATAGACCCGGAACGACAAAGAAAATTGAACCTAACAGTCCACAGATTAAAGGTATAAAAAATCCCAAAAATAGAGTGCCAAATCTATTGAAATATTTGAACAGGTCATCGAATTGGGGTTTCTTTTTATCTCTCATATAATTAAGAATTATCATCATAAAACCTGCCTGAAGAAGACCCATCAGAATGAAGAATGTAATAGTTCCAACGACTGTTACAGTTAAGGATGATATTATAAAAAGTAAAGGATTTTCACGATATACATTTATGCTTTGTCTGAAACATAGTTCAACGTCAAATGATTTTTTCTCCTCTGACATACTTTTACTCCTTTTTTAATTTAAGGAAATTTTTAGATGACCTTAAATGGATTTTAAAAGGAAAATAAATGTATTATTTTTTGTTCCAGAGCAATTCAATGCATAGTCCCCCCACAGGTTCTGTATTCATATATGCGAATCTTCCTTCAACTTCACTTTTGCCCCATGCTCCGTCTTGAACATTTTCGATTCCTAATTTTTTTAAAGATTCGATTGATGTATCAATGTTTTCAACATTAAATCCAAAATGTTGCATTCCTTCACCGTGTTTTTCAAGAAAGTCATCGTAAACACTTTTTTCTTTTGTTGGTTGTATAATTTCTATTGGAATACTTCCCAAATTGCTCCATCCCACAGACATTCTTATATCCTTTTCTACTCCTTTATATCTTCTTAATAATCCTTTATTATCCCTATTGATTGTTCTGATTTTAAAGCCAATTTTTTCATAAAAATTGCATACCTTGTCCACATCTTTTACAACGAGTCCAAACTGTGTAATTTTTCCGTATGGGAATTTGTTTTCTTGTGAAGTAATTTTTTCTGCTTCCCCTTTAGGATTTGGTGGAACATACATAAGTTCAAAAATAATTCCGCCTATGGATTCTGTATCAAAATAGATCCACGTGGCTTCTCCATATTTTGATTTAAATGTTCCTTGTGCCTGAATTTTAATGCCCATATTGATTAATCTCGAAATGTGATTTTCAAATTCACTTTTATCGTTTGAAGTAAAGGCGATGTGATTAATGCCCTCACCATGTTTTTTTAAGAAATCACTGAATGGACTTTCACCTTTAACAGGTTGGAAAATTTCAAAACCTACCCCTTCTAACTCAAATTCAGCAGAATTTACGACCGTATCAAGTTTTTTGCCTTTATATTTACCCGAATTTATGTGATTATTTTCAACTATAGAGATTTTGGGAAATCCAATTTTCTGCCAGTAATCGGCAAATTTAAATATATCAGATACTACCCAACAAATGTGTGAAACTTCACCAAACGGAGGAGGTTGAGCAGTTGGATAGGGATTTGAAATTACATTTAAACCTATTATGAGGAATATGGTGAGACCGATTATAAAGAAAAATTTTATGTATTTTTTCATTGTTAGTTCCGCTTTTTTAACCTTATTAAATTTAAAAAAATCGTATGATAAATAAAGATTACTTAAATTTGAGAAAATTTATAAATGATTTGTTAAATTCGCTAATAAGAATGTTTTTTATTCATTAATATAAAAAATTACATTTCATTTATCAAGATTTTAATAAAAAAAATTAAAGAAATTTAAAAGTTTGTCGATAGTAAGAAATGATATAATATATTTAAAATCAAGGATGATATATACAATAAAGGAATATCATAATGGCTATAGGAGATTCCGCCCGCATTAATACCAACATAGGTGCGTTAAATTCATTAAATGCCCTAAAGTCAATAAATAACAATTTACAAAAGTCCCAGATGAGATTAGCGACGGGCAGTCGTATTACAGAGGTAGCGGATGACCCTGCTGGATATGTCATATCAACTCGTCTTAACGCTCGTTCAAGGGGACTTATGGTTGCTTACGATAATATTGGGACAGGAAAAAACGTTCTTGCAATAGCAGAAGGCGGGCTTTTAAATATAAGTGATATACTCGTTACAATAAAGGAAAAGGTCACTCAGGCAGCAAGTGATACCTTAGGTTCTGCTGAAAGAAATGCAATAAGAACGGAAATTATGCAATTAACATCGGAAATAGATAATATAGTTAATGAAACTACTTTTAATAATGTCGGTTTGCTTGATGGCAATTATGTTAATAAATCATATCAGACAGGTGAGGATACTGAAAATTCTTTTGAAGTCAATATTACGAGAGGACATACAAGTTCAGGTTTGGGTGTTTCATCAGTTGATGTTGCAAATAGGGTGTTTACTGCAACGGGTGCATCAATTGCATTGAATAACGTTGACAATGCTATCGAGGAAGTTTCGGATACGCTACAGTATATTGGAGCATTAGTGTCACGGCTTAACGTAAAAGAAGCAACGGTCTCAGTAGCAATTACAAATACGGAAGCGACAAGGTC
The DNA here is from genome assembly GCA_964491835.1 of uncultured bacterium. Lineage (GTDB taxonomy): Bacteria > SM23-31 > SM23-31 > JAUVVT01 > JAUVVT01 > CAZBIT01. The sequence goes on along the minus strand of CAZBIT010000006.1, from coordinate 5,761 downwards.
AAGAATTATAGATGCGGATATAGCAAAAGAACAACTTAATTTGACCAGAACATTAATACTTCAGCAAACAGCTACTGCACAATTAGCGCAATCCAATATATCACCTCAAATTGTTTTGGCACTTTTCAGGTAATTTTTCTTTTTAAAAAATTTTATTTATGTTTTTTTCTATTAATTATGGTTATAAAAAATAATAACTAAAATTAAAAATTTTATTTCTAATCCAATCAATAAAATAAACAATCCTTCGTTATTACAAAGTTTTCAACACTCAAAATAAATTTCGATTACTACTCGGACTATTAATATTTTATATACGTTTTTATTATTTTTTTATAAGTTTTATGGTATTTCATAAAGTTTGTTGGAAAGGAAATTATTACGTCTTTCACCCATTGAGTATGCTGGGAGGGACTCCCCATAATGACAGAAAAATCTATGTTATTTAAAGTTTGAATTGACTTGAATTTAAAAATTCTGTATCATTTTTTAGACTTTTTCAGCGGTCTCAATGTTTATGAGTGAATAATTTTTTTACTCAAGTCAATAGTTTATTTTACTTCTTGAAATATTTTTACTTTTTAATATGTATCTGGAAAAATTGCTTTTATTGGACTGTAATATTAACTGTCCAATGAAAAGTATAAAGTATTTGCTTTTATAGCAAAAATGATTTAATATAAAATTATTAGTTATATTTTAGTATATTCAGTTCTGTTTTATTATGTGGAGGTCCTCTATAAAAAAAAGATATATTTTTATAGTCCTCTTTTTATTTACAGTATGTGTGTGCACAAAAGAAGATAAAAATATTAAGACGGAGATAACAAAGTGGCAGTATGGAAAGGAAGCATGTATTTCTTTAACTTATGACGATGGGACTGTTACACAGTTCAGGGTTGCATTACCTTTAATGGATGAAAGAGGTTTTCCTGCAACTTTTTTCATCAACACTGGAAACCTTCCAGGTTCAAAGTATAAACCAAAATTCATTGGAAGAGCAATTAAAGACATTGTAAATGAAACGAAAAGGACTCAAACGAATAAGGGAAATTACTTTGAAAGGTCGTCGGCATTGGGATTTTTAAACTGTAAAAATTGGGGAGAATATCAGAGAAAGGCTTACAACTATTTTATATCAAGCTTTACCTAATTTCGGTATTATAAATATTAATAGAATTGATTAATGAACTGATTATTTTGCACATTATATTTTTAAGTTTTAATTTCATAACATATTGATAGGTGTTTTAATGAAAATTAAAAAAATATTTATATGTGTTATTATCGTTTCCATTATTTTAAGCCAGATAATATCTGCTCAAACAGACAAGGAAAAACTAAATAAAAGGAAAGAATATCTTGAGCAATTATTGCTGTTTTTACCGCCAGAGCAGCCGGAGCGAGGCAGTGTTACAGTATTAGATTCGACGTGGCAAGGTTGGCTGAAACGGACAGGTGAACTTCCTCCGGATTTTGATTCGATGCCATCCATACCGTTTTTACCTGACCCGCTTATTCTTGATGAGGGCGGGAAAAATATACCAATAACTAATACATCTCAATGGAATGAAAAGCGAAAATGGATGGAAAACGAGATTAAAAAATGGATAACCGGGACATTTCCACCTAAGCCGGATAATATGGAAGCTAAAATTATAGATGAAAAGACGGATGGAAACATAACCTCACGAATTGTTGAATTACGTTTTGGACCTGAATTAAAAGCAAAGATGACCGTTGAATTACTTATACCATCATTAAAAGAAAAACTTCCTGTATTTATGACGCAGTGGAATCATCGGGGCTGGGCAATGATTGCTGTCCGGAGAGGATACATTGGATGCATATACGCTGCGGCAGATGGGAAGGACGATACAGAAGATTATGCTAAAATATGGTATCCACAATATGATTTTACACGTCTTATGAGGCGGGCTTGGGGAGCACACCGTGTTGTCGATTATCTTTATACTTTACCATTTGTTGACAAAGAAAAAATAGGAATTACAGGTCATTCACGTAACGGCAAACAGTCACTTATGGCTGCAGCATTTGATGAACGGATTAAAGCAGTTGTCTTGAGCAGTGGAGGTACTGGCTCAGAAGACCCTTGGCGATATACAAATGAAAAATTTGATAATGAATCGATATATGATATAACAACTGCCTTCCCATACTGGTTTCATCCCCGCCTGCGTTTTTTCATTGGAAGAGAACATAAGTTACCTGTTGACCAGAATCATTTGATGTCACTTGTTGCACCGCGTGGATTACTAATTTGTTCTGCTATTACAGAAAGCCAGGGTAATCCATGGGGTATAGAGCAGGTTTATATTTCGATGAAAAATGTTTATAAATTCTTTAAAGCAGAAGATAAACTTGGAATTACATTGCGTCATGGAGAACACGGAACAGCAGCGAGGGATATAGAAGTTTATTTTGATTTTTTTGATTATGTTTTTGGGCGTAAAAAAATTGTGCCGAAAAATAATCTTTATTATAATTACTCATTCTTAAAATGGGTCGAACTCAGCGGTGAAAATATTGACCCTTTAAAATATCCTTTAAAAAAAGCAGAAAATCTACTTGTTGACACAAAAGGCAATAAAATTACTGAAATTCAGACAATTGAACAAAAGAAGAATGAAATAATCAATAATATAAAATGGGGGCTTGGAGAAGAACCATCTGGAGTAATCAATAATATAAAAAGAACTTTTTCTGCCCGCGGAGGTGAGGACTATCTTGCAAATGTTATTATAAATAGAGTAAAAGAAACCGAAAAAATGGGGGTAATGAAAATTTCTCCTTACAATGATTTTAGTGATTATTTATATGGATACCTTTTTTTCCCAAAAGGCAGTGATGGAAGACCCCAAAGTAGCAGTCTGCCTGCAGTTATTTTTTTACATGAGTATGCTTATGCAACCGGCTTTGCAAGGCGGATTCAGCCATTTTTTGAAAGTTTGACCGGACAAGGATTTGCAGTTTTTGCTTTTGATATGATTGGATTTGGTACAAGAATAGAAGAAGGCACTTTATTTTATGAGCGTTATCCTCACTGGTCTAAAATGGGTAAAATGGTAACAGATATAAGGTCAGCTGTTAATACTTTGGCGAATATTGATTTTATAGACAGCAACCGCATTTATACTTGCGGTTACTCGTTGGGGGGAACTGTTGGTTTATATGCAGCTGCATTAGATAAACGCATAAAAGGTACAGTATCTATTTGCGGATTTACACCGATGCGTCAATCCGGGCAAAACAAAGACATAGAAGGTATTAAGGCATACTCACATTTACATGGATTACTTCCGAGACTTGGATTTTTTATCGGAAATGAGTACAGAATTCCATACGATTTTAACGAGATTCTTTTATGTATAGCGCCGAGAAAACTTCTTATCATCTCTCCACAATTGGATAGAGATGCTGATAATGAAAGTATTAAATTGTGTGTTGAACAGATTAAAAATGTATATGAAATTTATGGTAAAAAAGAAAATTTTATGTTTCTAAGTCCATTCGACTATAGCAATTTTTTCGAAAACAGACAAAAAGAAGTAATTGACTGGATTAAAAAAATTTCCAGAATGGAATAAAAATTGAGATTTTGTTTGAAGAAATTTTGACTTCCTGTTTATGGAGTAATTTGAATTTATGAATTTAGGTTCATTTTTTAATTTTTTAAGAACTCTTTAATAATAAATGGTATTTATAGGGATAGCATCCCGAGTATTCGGGACTGTCCCCACAATAACAAGTGTCATTTTTTTCATTTTAAGAATTAATTAGAAAATTGCTCAATCATTACAAAAATGAAAAAAGAACCTTAAATTTTATCCATCTATTAAATTAAGGAGCATTTACCGTTGGAATTAATCCATTTCTATAATTACGCCCTGATATTTATCAACTTTGTGCAAAGTAATATATAAAGAGTTTTTATCGATGTATTGTTCAAATTCTGCAGGTATAAATAGTTTAACCTCGTTTATCTTTTTCCCATTTGGAATATTGAATTTTATTTTCACATTTTCAACTGGAGGTATATAATAGGCTTCCAACTGGATGTTTTCAACTCTTTCAAGATTGCATCCTGTCCAGTTTACAAGGTGGAGAACTTTTGTATTTCCTTTTGATGTCATATTAGCAAATAATGTTGAGGGAGCTTCAATTTCATACGGTAAATAATCAGGACTCACATATTCAATCACATCCTTCATAAAATCTGCAAACTGTTGTATATTACTCTGTAAATATATAGACCCCATTTCCGAGGAGATATACGCTACTTTACCTTTACCATAATTTGCAACAATTAATCCCGGGAAAATTGGTTCAGTGTTTGTTCCAATAACCAAGTCCGCAGCTATAGAGCCCTCTGGTAATACTTCAACGGGTTCATACAAAAATGCAGGAATCAATCCGTCCGCAAGAGGAGATTTAATTATTTTCTGTCCAGGTCTGGGTTTTACATATAAATCCCACACACCTCCAAACCCAAGAGTCCGATTTATTTTCACAGACAGTTTTTCATCGGGATTGATATATTTTACTTTCGCGAGTTTCCCGAGGGAAAAATCGGAACGCTTTTTCCCATTTTCTTCGTAGAGCGATGTTCCATAAGACATAACAAGCCCACCTCCTTTTTTAACAAAATTTTCGATATTCATAATTTGTTTTTCAGAGAGATAACAAATGTCGGGAAGATACAGCACTTTGTATTGGTTAAGAAGTTCGGGATTACCCAAGTCCTCTTTTAAAAAAGATGTAGCCTGGATATGGTTATACATACAAATGGCAAATGCCCCCAATGAGCTCTTTCTCGCATTTGTTTCCCAGACATAATCACTCACAGGACGTCCAGGAGGGTCATCGTCATTCCATACAACTGCACAGAATATTTCCGGGTAAAATTTTTCAATATATTGCTTATTTTGTTCTAATGTAGAAAAAGCTTCTTTTATCGGCTTTCTGGATTCAACGTCATCTACTAAATGATAGACCTGTGAAACAATAGGCGCACCACCGAAAGCAACAGTTGCATATATTTGCTGTTGAGGTTTGTATTTCGAATGGTTGACTCTAAACCATCCGTCAACAAAATTTATATAAGGCCAGACAGCAAGACCGTGTGAAACTGCAAGACTCACACCTTCAACGCGCTCAAGAAGACTTCTCCCTCGTTCATACAAGAATGCATCACAACCGTTCAATATTCGAGGGTCTTCATTTTTAATTCTTGATGCGTGGTTAATGTTGTATATCAAGGGGATATCCTTGTATGATGTAATAAGTTTCTTGATCTCAAGGAAAATGTTCGCAAATTTTTCTTTATACCATTCCTGATATCGCTCAAAGATTTTTAAATCTTCAGGAGTATAATCGTTTGGATTCTCTTTATAAGGTATGTCCAAACCAGTTGTTTCTTTGAATTCATTTCTGCACCCCGAACAATAACAAACTTTGTAACCTTTCTGAGTAGAAAATTGATATAAAGGAAATAAAGAATCAAAATATATAGCGTCAATATCATACTGACGTACAACTTTTTCTATCAATTCAAAATATGCTTCCTTATAAGATGTATTCCAACATACAGCAGTCATCTCGTGCGCCATATGCCACATCTTATGTATATCGCCGTGTGGATTTACTCTGTGTGCCCACTCAGGTTTAACAATTTCAGATGCTAATGGTCCTCCTGTTCTAATATAAGCTATTACCCTAATGCCTTTCGGTTTGCATGCCT
>CAZBIT010000005.1:0-15975 GCA_964491835.1 uncultured bacterium | reverse complement strand
GCATTCAATTTAAAATATTTCTTTTTCGACATCGGTGTGATGAATAGGGGAGGGATTACTGGAAATTCATCCAAAGCTTTTTCATTGGCAAGCAGTATTAGAATTGGATTATAAATTTATTTGTTAAATGGTTTTTTGTTTCTCAATTGTTAAGGGGATTTTAAAAATCCCCTTTTTTATGTAAATTTAATATACAAAATCTTAAAAAAATAAATGAGAATTAAAATATTTGTTTTTTTTATTTTATTTTCATATTCTTCTTTGTTTGCAGATGATAAAAATATTATTGTAACCGACTCTGTTATTTATAAAGGAATTGGACTTGTTGTATTGAATAGGTATGAAGATGCTCAAAATTATTGGAATGGTCTTGAAGAGAAAGGATACAGCGAATCAGAAATATTATTTTACAAAGCGATAACGCTTTATTCTCAGATGGATGATATAAAAAATTATGAGAAATATAAAAAATATTTTTTAGAATTAGTTGATAAATGTATAAAATCCAATAAAGAAAATCTTAATAAAAATCCCATTGATGTGAAAAGTTTGTATTATATTGGATGTGTAATGTGTTTTATGGGTTTATATAATGCTGAAAATGATGATTGGGCAAAAGCAGCCAATTATGGATTATCGGGAATTTCATATCTCAAAAAATGTATTTCGGTCAATTCAGAATATAAAGAACCGATTCTATTTATTAATATTTTTGAATATTATAAAAGAAAATTGACAAGTTATGTTGGTTTTATACCATATTTAAAAGATAATAGAGAAGGTGCTATAAATCAAATAAGGTCAGCGATGGATATTGGGATTAATAGATTTTTTGGAAGAAATCAACTTGTTTGGATATTGCTTGATTATGGGAGTTATGAGGAAGCGATAAAGGTATCTCTTGAAGGGCTTAAAATGTTCCCCCAAAGTCGCTTTTATCTTTGGGGGACTGCAGAGGCGTATATTAGGAATGGAGATTTTAATAGTGCAATTAGATATTTAAAATTGATAAGAAGTTCGTTGAAGAATAACAATCTTCAAAATGAATACGTTTACTTAAAATGCCTTTTTAAACTCGCTGAATGTAATGAAAAGATTAATAATTTAACAGAAACCGAAAGAATTTATAAAGAAATTCTATCTTTGAAATTTAATGATAGTGAAAAAGGGAAAAACATTATTGATTATGTAAGAGGCAAAATTGTGAAGAAATAACTTTTTTAAATTTGGAATTATTCTATGTAATTCTTGGACTCTATTTATTGATTTTTCGAGGAAACTAACTGCCCACATGCTCCCTGTATATCCTCCCCTTTACTCCATCTTATATTTACCTGAATATTATGCGACTTTAATGTTCTAAAAAAGAGGTCGATATTCTCTTTCGATGGCTTTTTGTATTCATTTCCAATTGGATTAAAAGGGATTAAATTAATTTTGTAGGAAATACCACTTACAAGTTTTGCCAATTTTTTTGCTTCTTCTATACTGTCATTTATTCCGTCTATGAGAACGTATTCAAACGTAATTTTTTTGTTTACCTTTTTAGTATAATAATGTGCGGTTTGTAAGAGTTCTTTGATTGGAAAACTTTTACTTACAGGCATTAGTTTATTTCTTATTTCGTCTGAGACAGCGGTCAGTGAAATGGCAAGTTTTGCTTTAATCTTTTCATCTGCATATCTTTTTATTGCGGGTATAATTCCTATGGTTGATATAGTAATTCTTCTTGGTGCAATAGCAAATCCATTCTGGTCAGAAAGAATGTCAACGGACTTTACGACGTTTTCATAATTTAGGAGTGGCTCACCCATTCCCATATAGACGATGTTTGTAAGGTTTTCATTTTTATCTTTGATTACTGAAAGAACCTGACAGACAATTTCGCCAGCAGTCAGATTTCTTTTTAGTCCCAATTTTCCTGTGGCACAAAAAACACACCCAAGAGCGCATCCCACCTGCGTTGATACGCACAATGTTCGTCTTTTAATTTCTGGAATGAAAACCGTTTCGATGAGTTCCTCATCCGATAATTCATAAACATATTTTATCGTGTCTGACTGTAATGATAATTTCTTCTCTTTAATATTTATTTTTCCAATATTAAAAATATTTTCCAACTTTTCCCTTAACGGAACTGGAATATCAGACATATCATTAAAAGAAGCAGTGCTTCTCTGATAAATCCACTTAAATATCTGTTTTGCACGATATTTCTTTTCTCCAATCGAAATTAAAAATTCTTCTAATTCATGCAATGTAAAATTCAGTAAATCATTTTTCATGTTTAATAATGTAAAAATATTATAAGTAAATTCAAATCTAAAAATATAATAATCCCCAAATTGCGATATAAAAACTTTTAATTAAATTTCGTCTGTAGGGGCAGTTCATAAACCGCCCTCTTTATAATTCAAATCCTGCTGGTTAAGTTGTTCTTCACCTCACCTTTATAAGTTTCGGCATATCTCATATTATTGATAGTATCCTGCAATTAACCTGAAAAGTTAACACCCTCGCTTGTCATTGAGAGCCCCAATAATTTGGGGGGCAGCCTGTCCCGTTAACTGCGGGATGGCAATCTCATCACACAATAAACTGTGGGGGCGAATCCCGAGTTTTCGGGATTCGCCTTGTAAAATACGGGCAACCCTCGCGGTTGCCCTTCTAACTCCTCAGTCTTCCCCTAAAATTATATTACTCACCGATATGATTATCCTGCTGGTCGATGTGTTCTTCACTTTGCCCTTATAATTTTTATATTGTAAAAACATCCCGAAACCTCACATTAATTTTTTCTTAAAACGTCTAAAATTTTTTTAGTAATAAACAATATTCATTTGTTTTTATTTGATAATATTGTTATTTTTAAAATAAATATAAGAAAATAGACAATAATTTGAAAATGACAGTGAATTTTGTTAATAGAGCTAATGGATTTTATACCGCTGTATTTAAGAAATCACATTCAATTTTTTAAAGAATGTGTATTATTATAGTCACGTTTTCATGCTCTCAATAATCTCATAAACAAAAAGGAGGTGCTCTATGTTAAAATCATTGCTAAAATATTATTTATTGACTATCTGTCTGATATTTTTTCCGGGTTTATTATTCGCGCAAAATCAAACTGCACTCCCCACAATGCCGAGAGTAGATGTCCACGCTCACGTTGGCGGTATTGAAAGAATGGCAGAATATATGGAAGTGCGTAAAGTTCTGAAAGAACAGTTTAATGTTGACCTTGCTATTTGGATAAATCTAGCGGCTCCTTTAGGTCCGAGGGGACAAAATGTGGACTTTCTCAAAGAAGTACAAGAGAAATATCAGAACAGATTCTTATCTACTATCAATGATATGAGGATAGCAGACGGACTGCGGTTCTCTCCTGAAGAACTTGCAGAATGGCAGCAACGAGGTATCGTCGGATACAAAATCTGGGTTGGCGTATCGGCAGCGGTCGATAATCCTGCCAATGATCCAACATTTACCAAAATGGAGCAGATAGGAATGATTGGGGCTTCCGTTCATATTTCACAGCCCTATCCCACAAAATGGTGTGAAGACCCCGTTAAATTCTGGCAGGCACAAAATGCTTGGGAAAGAGTTCTCGACAGGCATCCGAAACTCGTAGTTGTTCAGGCACATATGCTTGACCATTTCAATTCGGACGAACAGTTGGATTATCTTCGATATGTCCTCGAAACCTATCCTAACGTTAATGTAGATTTAGCTGCACGGTTTCAGCAATTCCACCGTATGAAGACAGAAAATTTAAGGAATTTTTTAATTAAGTATTCCGATAGAATTGTATTCGGAACTGATATAAGTAACATTACAAAAGGTGATTATAAAGGAATAGCGGAACGATATAATAAATGCTTTCAGATGTTAGAGACAGATAAAATAGTTCCAGGCGGATTTTTTGGAACTACTAACACTCAGGGGGTATCTCTGCCGATGGATGTTCTCGAAAAAATCTATTACAAAAATGCTATGCGATTATACCCCCGCGTGAAAGATACTTTGATAAAACTGGGATACAAAGTTGATTAGAAAGTTTGTTATTAATAACAGGGTGGCTTGAAATTTTTTTCTTGCCACCCATTTCTTAATATCCCGAAACTCGCGATAAAAAGACAATCGTATGCTGCCACCAATTACCAATTCGCCCTATAAAGTATAAACAGTCCTTGATTCTTCCCTGTTGGCGCGCTTTATTTTTCTCCGGAGAAATCCCGAAAAATACTGTAGGGGCGGTTCACGAACCGCCCCCTTTATAATTCAAATTTCCTGCTGGTCGAAGTCCCGCTGAAGCGGGATTCACCTTGCCCTTAATGAAATTAAAAAAATTATAAAAATATAAAAATTTCTTGTCAAACATTAAATTCTTACAGATATTATTTATGTAAACATCCCAATAGGGTATTATGCCTTATTGGAACCGAATTCTTGTGGAGTCGGTTTTTTATTTACAGGGGTATTATGAACAGAATATCTTTCAGCAGTCATAACCAGTTATATTGATTCTTAATAATTTACAAATTTATTAAAAAGTTACTTATACTTGTTCTACAAACAAAAGGTTAAATGTAGTATACCTTTCACAGTCCCACTAATTAAAATCAAAAAATAATTTAAAATTATCATATTCACTAAAATTGTAAATTCAATTCAAACTTCTTAAATAATTTGATTTTAAATCAAAATATGATTAATTTAATACTAAAGGTTCATCTGATATATGCAATTATTAAATCATTACTATTCAGGAGGATTATAAAAGAAATGAGCAAAAGTGACATAGATTTAGTTCAGAAGTTAAAAGATGCTCACGACAAAATTGTAAATGAAATAGGAAAGGTCATAATAGGTCAACGTCAAATTATCAACCATCTTTTGATTGCCTTATTTACAAAAGGACATTGTTTGTTAATCGGCGTTCCCGGTCTTGCAAAAACGTTGCTTATAAGCACGTTAGCGAAGGTTTTGGATTTAAAGTTTTCGAGAATTCAATTCACGCCTGACCTGATGCCGTCCGATATTACGGGAACAGAGATAATTGAAGAGGATATAACAAGCGGCAAAAAGAATTTCAAGTTTGTGAAGGGACCGGTATTTGCAAACATAGTCCTTGCAGATGAAATCAATCGGACTCCGCCAAAAACGCAATCCGCTTTGTTAGAGGCAATGCAGGAACATAAAGTAACCGTAGCGGGAGAAACATATATCCTAAAAGAGCCATTTTTTGTCCTTGCTACGCAAAATCCTATTGAACAGGAAGGAACGTATCCACTTCCAGAGGCACAATTGGATAGATTTATGTTTAATATATGGATTGATTATCCTTTGTATAATGAAGAGGTTGAGATTGTAAAATCGACTACTGGTGCTTATGAAGCAAATTTAGAAAAGGTTTTAACGGGTGACGATATAGTATTTTTTCAGAACTTTATACGAAAGGTTCCAGTTTCTGATAATGTGATAGATTTTGCAGTAAAACTTGCATCAAAAACAAGACCAAATAATAATGATACGGTGAAATTTATAAAGGACTGGATAAGTTGGGGTGCGGGACCGAGGGCTTCTCAATTTTTAATATTAGGTGCAAAAGCCCTTGCTGTGCTTGATGGAAGGGAAACACCCGATATTGAGGACGTTAAAAAAATCGTGAAACCAGTTTTAAGACATAGGTTAGTTACAAATTTTAATGCGGAAGCAGAAGGAATAGAAACTTCGGAAATCATTGATAAATTGCTTGAAACAATGAAATGATTTTTTGTGAAATTTTATAAAATAGGGAGTGTGAATAAACATTGGAGGATTATCGAAAATATTTAAAACCGGATGTGGTTTCTCGACTTTCGAATATGGAGTTAAAAGCACGGCTTGTCGTTGAAGGATTTATTACGGGTCTTCACAAAAGCCCATATCATGGATTTAGCGTGGAATTTGCCGAACATAGACACTATATGCCTGGTGATGAAATTAAAAGGGTTGATTGGAAAGTTTATGGGAAAACCGATAGATTTTTTGTGAAGGAATTTGAAGAAGAGACGAACTTGAAAAGTTATATTTTGCTTGATACAAGCGGGTCGATGGGATATACTTCAGGCAAACTATCTAAACTTGAATATGGATGTTATTTGTCCGCTGCTTTAACGTATCTTATGCTTATCCAGAGGGATGCGGTTGGGCTTGTGCTTTTTGACAGTAAAATAAGAAAATATCTGCCACCACGTTCAATTATGAGTTATCTTTATCCGATATTAAAAGAACTTCAATCCGCCGAATCAGGAGAGACGACTAATATTAGCATAATTTTGCATAACATTGCAGAGAGAATAAAAAGAAGGGGTCTTATTATTCTTATATCTGATTTATTGGATGAGCCGGAAAAGGTAGTAAAAGGGTTGAAGCACTTCCGTCACAAACAGCATGAAGTGCTTCTCTTTCACGTTCTTGACCCATCTGAAGTAGAATTTGCATTTTCGAAAGATGCTGTATTCAAAGATATGGAGAGTAGTGAAGAAATAAGCACACAAACCTGGCATGTAAGAGGTGAGTATAGGAAACAAGTTCAAGAATTTATCTCATATTATAAAAGAGAGTGTCGGGAGAATAGAATCGATTATGTTTTTTTGGACACTGGAAAAGATTTTGACCAGGCGCTTTTTAAGTATTTGATAAAAAGAAAAAAGATGAGGTAAAGTTTAGAATAATTGCTATTTCCATTTTCATTTATTTCTTTTCCATTTCCTTCGTTTTTTCATCGTAATAAGCAAGGCAGGCAGTCATAGCGACTGTGTAAACGATTTCATCATCTGTGCACCCTCTTGATAGGTCATTTACAGGTTTATTTAATCCTTGGAGGATTGGACCAACTGCAATTGCATGGGCAGACCTTTGAACTGATTTATACGCAATGTTACCGGAGTTAAGGTCTGGAAAGATAAAAACGGTTGCTTTTCCTGCTACCTTACTTTGAGGCAGTTTAATTTTTGCTACGTCTGGTTCAATCGCCGCATCGTATTGGATTGGTCCTTCGATTGGAAGGTCAGGTCTTCTTTCTTGTGCAAGTTTAGTTGCGTTTATTACCTTTTCCACAGATGGTCCAGCCGCAGATTTACCGGTGGCATAAGACAGAAAGGCAACGTGAGGTTCAATTCCGAATGCTTTCGCAGTATCAGAACTTGTAATTCCTATGTCTGCCAATTCTTCTGCTGTTGGGTCTGGAACAACAGCACAATCGCCATATACAAGAACTTTGTCTTCGATACACATAAAAAATACGCTTGAAACAACAGATATACTTGGTTTTGTTTTTATAATTTGAAGTGCCGGTCTAATTGTATCCGCAGTGGAGTGGATTGCTCCTGAAACCAGTCCGTTCGCTTCATTATTATATATCATCATAGTTCCAAAGTATATTGTATCTTTCATCTGGTCTATTGCGTTTTCCAATGTTATATTTTTTTTATGTTTTCTTAACTCATAATAAATTTCACCATATTTTTGAGTTTTATCGGATGTAAGTGGGTCAACTATATTTGCACCATATATATTAACGCCCAATTCTTTTGCGTGCTCTGTAATTCTATCTTTATTCCCGATAAGTGTAATATCTGCAATTTTATTTTGCGTGAGTTTTGCTGCTGCTTTAAGAGTTCTTTCTTCTGGTCCTTCGGGAAGAACTATGTGTTTGTGATATTCGATGGCAGAGAAAATAATTTTATCAAGAAAATCCTGAGGAGTTGCTTTTCTTTTCTTTTTAATTTGAAGTGATTTATAGATTGATTGAACGTCAACAAATTTTTCTATTGACTTATTTACTTGATATATTTTAACTTTGTCTTTTGCTCTGATGGAAATTTTTAAATTATTTATAATAGTACCCGTTGTAAATGTATCTTCTTTTACGGATAGAATTGGTATTCTGAATTCTCCAACTCCACTGATTAATTTTTTAATAAAGTCGTCAGGTTGTAATCCACCCGTCAAAATAATTCCAGCGATGTTGGGACAGGTAGATGAAATTTGTGAACACATAGCTGCAAGAAGTATATCGTCTCTATCTCCCGGAGTAATGATAAGAGCATTTTCTTTAATGTGTTTCAAAGCATTTCTCGGTGTCATCGCCGCTATAATTGTATGGAATGGAATATTTAATAGAAAATCTTTTCCGTAGATGACTTCGGCATTTGTTTTTTCAGCTATTTCATCCATTGTAGGTTTAGAAAGGATTATCATTTCGGGAATGGCGCCAAAAAATTTTAGTTTTCTTCCTTCAAGAAAGTTTGGAATGAAATTAAGAATTTCGTCTCTTTGATTTTCATCAACCCTATTTAAAATTACTCCCACAAAATCGCAATCTTTTTCTTTAAATGAATTTTCACTCATAAGTATTTGAGAAGTGATTTCATCTATTGAATCCGAATATTTTCCATCGCATACCAATATTACTTTTGCATTTAGACATTTTACTATATCAGAATTAATGTCAAATTCAAATGCAGATGCCATTCCTGAACAATCCGTTCCTTCAATGATAATAAGGTCATTATCTTTTGAAATTTTATTATAACTTTCTTTAATTTTTGATAGTAATTCATCCTGTTTATTGTGGATAATATGCTCTCTCACGCTTTCGAATGTGAAAGGATTTATTATTTCAAGTGGTTCTTTTAATTGATAAATTTCTTTCATAACACTTGTATCGAAATCAATTTTATTGGTATTTTCCAACTTTTGTCCGATTGGTTTAAAAAAACCTATGCGATTTACAATCTTTTTAAAAGAGTTAATCAATCCCATTGATATTGCAGTTTTACCACTACCCCTCTGAGTAGATGCTATGTATATATTTTTTTCCATTATTTATGTCCTTTAAATTTTATGCGTTAATGTTTTTATTATAAATTTATTTTAAAATTTCATTATTGTCAATTGAAAAAATAAATGAAATTATATAAAAAAACGAACAGTATTTTGATTAATTTTGCATTAAGACAATTATTTTTATAATTTTTTTAATTTTTTTCTTGGAACTTATTGACATTTTTTATATAATGAGGAAGAAGAAGGTATAATTAGAGTTTTATTAATTTTTTTTAATTTTAAAAAATAGGTATAGAAAATGAGTAAGACATATTCAGAATTAATTATTGAAGGCAGATTTACCCTTGTTAAGGGATTTTTAGTGGGATTTATTTGTGGCGTTGAACCCGAAGCTAAATACTTTTTTCACCAAAAATCGAATATAATAAAACGGGATACGTTAATGGGTCTTGTAAAGGAACTTTTTGAGGTTGAAGATTATGTTTATCTTTGTTTGGAAGACAATGTTGTTGAGCGTTTCAAAAATGCGGTTGAAATTGCAACCCCCAAAATTGGAATTTCTATCAAGGAGATTAAAAAGATTAAGGATGCTGAATTCAAGTTTTCGTTTGCGATTTTTAATGAAGAGAATGCTAAAGAGTGTAAAAATATTTTTTCTAATCTGCCAGAAGGTATAAATCTTATTGATTTTAGTCCTGTTGAAAAAGTAGATAAAGATGCTCCAGTAATAAGTTATCGGAAAGAAAGACATCCATATAGTTATAAGGGGAGTGGAATTGTAAGGGGTGATTTTGGCAACATGGTTGAACTTTTTCTGAAATGTAAAAGAAGTGTATTTTCACAGTTCGTTGAATGCGAAGAGATTATGCTAAACTTTGAATAATGAAAGAAATATAGCGACTTTCGGTTGTAAGAGTATTTTCTTATTTAATTATTGTTTCTTGTAAGTATAAAAAGAAAAGGGATAAATTGTGAAGAATGTTATATTGTTCGCATTTTTTCTATTTTGTTTCATTTTTTCTGGTAAAGTTATGGGAAGGGAAATAAAGGTAGCTATATGCCAGATGAAATGTATTGATAGCGATATTTCGGGTAATTTTTCTCGCATAGAAAAGCAGGTTAAAGAAGCGAGTGAAAAAGGAGCAGAAATTGCATTGTTCCCCGAAACTGTGATAATTGGTTGGGTAAATCCAGATGCTTATAAATATGCAGAGCCAATACCTGGAAAGTTTACTAAAAGAATTGGCGAAATGGCGAAGAAGTATAAAATTTTAATTGGAATTAGTTTATGTGAAAGGGTCAAAAATGGCATATATGATTCTGCGGTAATGATTGACAAATCAGGGAAAATACTTCTCAAGCATCGGAAAATAAATGTTCTTCCTGAATTAATGAATCCTCCGTATATTCCTGGAAAAAAGGAAGATATTACCGCGGTTGATACTCCTATTGGGAGGATAGGGATGATGATTTGTGCAGATAGTTTTGTTGATGAACATTTAAGAATAATGGCTGATAAAAAACCTGATTTTGTATATATTCCGTATGGTTGGGCATATCAAAAAGAGGGCTGGCCTGAACACGGTTTTGAACTGATAAAAACGGTCCAAAAGGCAGCAATTAAGATAGGTGCTCCTGTTATTGGACCAAACGTTGTTGGTGAAATCACTCACGGTCCCTGGAAGGGGAGAACTTATGAGGGATTAAGTGTGGCTTCTGATGGCAAAGGAATACTTTTGGTTCAGGGTAAACACAACAAGGAAGATGTAATTATTTTTAATGTTAATATAGGTAAAAAATAAAAAGTTGTGATATTTAAAAAAGAGGTCGCAACTTTAAGCACATTTCTAATTTTCTTTAATTGAAAAATAGGGATTTAATTATTTTTTTTGCACATTTATTTCAGAAGGAACAAATTATAAAGGAAGGTTAACTGGTTTACCCTCTTTTGATGATTTATAAATTCCTAACACGATTTCAAGCGATTTTCTTCCTTCTTCTCCATTGACAAATGGCTCTCTATTCTCTTTAATGGCATCAATCATATCTTTAATTTGTCGTTTATGTTTTTCATAACTTATAGCCATAGGGTCCGAAGCGCCTGAGCCACCACTTTTTTCGTCTTCAGGTTTATATTCTTCTTTTCCTTGAATTGCCCAAGTTTTTATTTCGTCTGATTCAAGCACAACAGTTCCTTTTTCACCGCTGATTTCAAGTCGTTGAGCAAAACCCGGATAAATTGACGTGCTTCCTTCAATAACACCTAAAGCACCATTTTTGAATTCAAGGATTGCAAGACCTACATCTTCTCCTTCGATTTTGTGTGTTGATGTAATCGTCTTTCCATAAATTCTTTTAACGGGACCCATAATCCACTGAAGGAGGTCGATTGTATGAATGGATTGGTTTATTAATGCGGCTCCACCATCTCCTTTTATGGTTCCACGCCAGTCCGTTGAATCATAGTATCCTTGTGGTCTGAACCATTTTATGTATGCATCTCCTAAAACAAGTTTACCGAGTTCGCCATTGTCCACTGCCTCTTTTAATCTTCTTGTTGGATGAGCAAATCTGCTTTGGAATATAACTGCAAGTTTTACGTTATGTTTTTTACAAGTTTCTATTATTTTATCAGCCCTTTCGAGCGTAACGTCAATGGGTTTTTCAACAATGACGTGTTTACCCGCTTTTGCTGCTTCCACTGCTGGTTCCATATGCATTCCAGATGGAAGGCATATGTCGATTATATCTATATCTTCGTTTTTCATCATATCCATATAATCAAGGTAATATATGACGTTTAATTTTTTTGATAGGTTTTCACCTTTACTGATGTTTCGACATTGGATGGCAAATAATTCTGCTTCATCGAGTTCGAGAATTGCTTTTGCGTGATGTTCGCCAATCATACCCATTCCAACAATTCCAATCTTAAATTTTTTGCTCATCTTTTTACTCCTTTCAATCTTGCTTTGTATTTAAAGCAGTTTGGAGAATAATTTATAGAAAAAATTTTTTTGAGTTTGAAAAATCAATAAGGTGATTTTATGAGAACAGTTTTTCAAGAGATTCAGCAGCTATTTCCCTTACGTAAATTGACGCATCGTTTTTAATAATCTTATCCAAAGCATTGATGATCTTTTTTTTGAGGTCTATTTCTATTAATAGTTTTGATTCCTTTGTGAGTTTTATGTTGTTTAAAACTCTTACTGCTTCATAGCGAACTTCCGGGCTATCGTCTTCAAGTGATTTAAAGATTAAAGGAAGATTTTCATTTATTCCGTATTTTTCAATTATCTTCAACCCAAATATTCTTATATCGTCATCATCATTTTTAAAAATGGACATAATGAAATTTTCTTTTGAAACAAAACCTAAATATTTGTAGATATCTTCAAATTCTTTAAATTCATCAGATGATTCTTTTGTAGGATAGCCGATTTTATTCACCGTAAATTTACAATATTTGTGAATACCTTTATTTTTTTTGTCTATTACTTTAAAAAGAACGTTGATAGAATCTTTTCCATTTATTTCGCTGATAGCCCAGATTGCAGATATGCATATATTTTCATCATTTTTTTGTGAGACAATTTCAATGAGTTTTTTTAAAACTTGTTTCAGTTTTAATTCACCGGTAATTAAAATATAGGGTATTTTGTTTTCAATATTATCGTCAAGTATAAGATTTGTCAATTTATATTCGCGGATTTTGTCTTTGAGTATTTTATTATTGTGTATGAGTTCATTAAAAATTTCAATAATTTCTGGAAGAGATATTGGTTTATCTTTTCCGTTTATTTTAAGGCATTCTATTTCAAAGGCAGGTTTATTTTTTTCTTTCTTTAACTCTTCTTCAACGTTTTTTAACTTTTTTTCCAGTTCCCACTTTTCGGAAACCAGCCGATTGTATCCTTTAAAGAAATATTCTTTATCGCTTTTCTCTTTTTCAAAATTGTCATTTGTTTTTTCTTTTAAATTTTTTTCATTTTCATAATTTGTTTCCATCTCATCTTTAGTGTATATTAAAGCTTTAACTTCATTTTCTAAACTATCATTGTATGATTCAAGTTTTTTTAATTTTTTATTATACATTTTGATTTCATTTCTGTATCTTAATGCGACTATTAATATTAAAATAATGACGACCAAGAGAAAAATAGTAACCACAATAAATATTGTTGAAAGGAGCGTTACGTCTTTAATAAGATTTTTGTCGAAAGAAGCATATTCAGAAGTTACTGGTGAGGCTTCTTTCACAAGTTCTATGTTTTTTCCCCCTTCTTCAAGTATTTTTTTCAGAATTTCATTAACGTTTATTTTAAAACTATTAATTGATTTTTCAATCGCATCGATAATTTTATAATATTCATTATAGTTGTTTTTATAAGCATTGGTATCGGAGGATAATCGAATCGCTTGTTCAAGATAAATAATTGTAAAATAGTTTCCTAATTTTTCAGATAATCCATTAACGTATTTGCCTTCGACGTTTTCTTTCCCACCAAAGGTTTTTTCTATGACACCATCTTCTCCAAATATAGTTGCGTTTGGAACGTCTTTTTGTTTATTTTTTACTATAGATTCTAAAGTTATTTCGTTTAAATTTTTTTTAAGGATGTTAAGGAAAATTGTATTTTTCAAATTATCTTCTGACTTTAATACGCCATTTGTTAAAATTATTGGTGGATAGTTTTTCCTTGATTCTTTATTTATTGTTTTGCTATAACCTTGAAATTGAATAACGATTTTCCCGCTATCAACGAGACACCGATGAACGGCGTTAAAAACACTTTTTTCACTAAGACAGACATCTGATATTGGAATTTCATTCTTTTTTTCAGATGAAGAAAATCTATGTGCACCGGGTAGAAGAAGTGCTTTTGCTTTGAGGTTTTTAAAAGCGATGACAGAAATTAATCCTGTATTCAAGTGGTTTAAAGGATAAGGAGATTCAATAATGATATCGTTTTCGGAATAAGGATTTATTATATAAGTTCCCCATCCTTTTTTATTTATTGAGCCAACAGCAATTTTTTCCTTTAAAATGATATAATAGTTTTTGCTTTTATTTTGGAAGGATTTTATTATTTCATATCCAAGTGGTTGTGCCTTTATAAAAGCAGTTGAGATGTCTTCTTCATTTCCATCTTTAATAAGATTTATAATTTCTGAAAACTCATTTATATCTGACTCATCGGGATATTTATAAATTCCACTTCCTATCGGCGAGATTTCATTATGAAGTGTTTTCAAATAATAATCGATAACATCAACATTAATTACCTTTATTTCTCCAAAAATGGAAGATTTTACGTTAATAAATAGTGAAATAAGAAGTGAAAATATTAAAATGTATTTTTTTATTGCATTAAACATTTCAGTGATTTTTAATAGCAAAATTGAATATTAATAATTTAAGATTGGGAGAAAGGGGCAATTCCCTTTATCTGGGTCATAAAGATAACATTTTACATAACTTCCGAAAGGCAAACTTCCTTCACTATCAGAAAGACAATCGATATCCATATCCTTACATGGAATTTCTTTTTTGTCTTCTTTTTTAGAATATAGGGCATATCTATTTATATTGATATTTTTAATCATTTCGAGCATTGAAATCTGAACATTGTTAATAAGTGACAAAAAATTACGTTTCGTTGATTATTTTGTATTTTTGTAATTTTCTGTAAAGTGTAGCCCTGCCTATTTTGAGTTTTTTTGCGGTTTTTGAAATATTGCCACCCGATAGTTTCAAAGCATATTTAAGATAATTTTTTTCAACGTCTTCCATCGGAAGAATGTCTCTATCAAAATCTATGAAGTCATTATTTAGTTTCTTTTCAATTTTTGGTTCGCTTTCATATTCGACCTTCTTTTCAGAAAGAATGGGAAAATCTTCGATTCTAAGATTGTCGTTTTGTGATGAAATGACTGCTCTCTCTAAGACGTTTTCGAGTTCACGAATGTTACCGGGCCATGGATATTCTTCAAGGAGTTTTAACGCTTCAGGCGTGATTCTTTTGATTTTCTTACTATCTTTCATCGATAATTTTTTTATAAAGTGTCCCACAAGTATTGGAATGTCATCTTTCCTTTCTCTTAAAGGTGGTAAATCGATGGGATAGACGTTGATTCTGTAGTAAAGGTCTTTTCTGAAATTTCCTTTATCGACTTCGTCTTCGAGTTTTTTATTTGTTGCGGATATGATTCTAACATTAACTTTTATTGTTTTGTTTCCTCCAA
This sequence comes from uncultured bacterium, assembly GCA_964491835.1. Taxonomy (GTDB): domain Bacteria; phylum SM23-31; class SM23-31; order JAUVVT01; family JAUVVT01; genus CAZBIT01. The sequence continues at coordinate 891 of CAZBIT010000005.1, read as the reverse complement.
CTCTTTCGAACTCTTGTTCTTCGATGACACGCAGTATTTTTGCTTGAAGTGGAAGACTCATTTCGCCGATTTCATCTAAGAAAAGTGTACCCTTATCGGCATATTCAAACTTGCCGATTTTTTGTTGATAAGCACCGGTAAATGCTCCCTTTTCATGACCAAACAATTCACTTTCAAGGAGCGTTTCTGGTAGGGCGGCACAATTAATCGTGATAAATGAATTGTCTTTCCTTCGACTGTTTTTATGAATTTCTCGTGCTATTAATTCTTTGCCTGTTCCACTTTCTCCACTGATGAATACGCTGACATCACTATCTGTTAATTTTTTGATTGCCTGAAAAATCTTAATCATTTTATCACTTTTTCCAATTATTTCATCAAATCCAAAATCAGCCTTTATTTTTTCTATAATTTCATTGACTTCTTTCAATATGTCTTCGGAATATAGAATATTATTGACCTTTTCTTTAAGGATTTCAAACTCGATTGGCTTGATAAGGTAATCAAAATCTCCTTTCATAAGGTATAAAAGATTTTCTCTTTTCTCTCTGTCTTCATCAAGAAGAACGATAATGGGTATATGTTTATTTGATTTTCTAATAAATTTAAGAGTTTCAGACGAATTGATAAGAGGAAGGTCTTGGTCTAATATTACAAGGTCGAATTTATAAAGTTTTAGCATTTGGAAAGCTTCATAACCACCTTTTGTCCTTTCAATTCTGAAGTTCAAATCGCTGAAGGACTTTTCCATTACGTCAGCCAATTTTTTGTCTTTTTCAATTAATAAGATGTTATATTTTATATTCATAGTTTAAAAAGAATTATTGAATTAGTAGGGGCGAAGCATTCAGAGGAAAAGTTTGAAAAATATTTAAAGATAAATAAAAGAAT
>CAZBIT010000004.1:0-17178 GCA_964491835.1 uncultured bacterium | reverse complement strand
TTACCGTAAAATAAATATTCGATATGAATTTTTTTAAAAACTTTGGGATGGTCATCAGATTGCTCCGCATCTATGTTTACTTCGAAATTTTCTAATTTTACCCTCATTTTATTTAAAATTGATATGACATCGATACTTGTACATCCGCCTAATGCAATGAGTATTAGTTCCATAGGTCTTGCAGATGCTTCATCACCTCCTACTTTTTTTGATGCATCCATAACTATCCAATGATTTGAATCGGATTTCCCAAGAAAAGTCATATTCCCCGAATGTCTTACAATTGCTTTCATCACTTAATCCTCCTTATGGATAAAATTTAATTTCTATTGATGATAAATTATCGCTATTATATATTTGAGATTTATTTTTTAAATTACTATATTAAATAATAAATTTTTATAATTCAATATTATTTTATAAATTTAAATATTTGGATTTGAAGAAAGGGGGTAGTTATGCGGACCACACCAATAGGTATTGTAATGTTAAATGATGAGCGTGAACATGTTTATAAGCAGAATAACGAAGAAAATATGCGTGTTGTTAATCAATGGGCAGAACTTATTCGTAAAAATATTGTGAATATTGATGGCACTAAGCCAGATGTTATTGTTGGTTCAGAGATTATTACTGGAATTAGGAAAGCTCAAGAGGTTGGTGAGGAACTTTCTCGTGCAAATTGTAAACAAGTTATTATGTGTTATAATGTCTGGAATTTTCCGTTTTTGGTTTGGCCATTTATAAACTCTGTTGGAAATAATATCCCTATATTAAGTTTATCTAATAATAATGGACAGTTTCCTGGGAATGTGGGACTTTTAGCCACTGATGGTGCATTAAGACAGGCAGGAATTAGAACTCATCGTATTGTTGGAGAGATTGATTCGGAAAAGACAAGACAGGATGTTTTTAATTGGATAAGGGCAAGTTTAGCAGTTACTACAATAAGAAATGAAGTGTATGGTTGTTATGGTGGGCATTCGATGGGAATGGAGACAGGATATTATCATCTTACTCCAACATTGAAGGTTTTAGGGACAACGGTTCGACAAATTGACCAATTATTGCTTGTGGAGGTTATGAAGGATGTTGATGGAAAAGAAGTCAAAAAAGGATTTGATTGGTTTACAGAACTTCTTGGAGATAGAATTCGGTACGATGGCAAAATGCTTACGCCAGAAACCTTGAAAACTCAAATCCGCCTTTATCTTGCTATGGAAAGAGTAAATGAAGAAAAGGGATTTGATTTTTGCGGATTAAAAGGACAAAGGGAACTTACTGAATACGTCTGTTTAGGGGATGTTGCTGAAATGCTTATGAACGACCCTTACAATTGGAGAGGAAGTAAAGAATCGTTTGTATGCTCTACCGAGGCCGATAGTTACGCCGCCATAACTATGCAGTTGTTGAAATACATTACTGGTGGGCTTCCAACGTTATTTATGGATGTTCGACTTTATCATCAGGATAAGCAAATCTGGGATTGGTGCAATTCTGGGAATCATTCAAGTTATTACGCTGCTTTAAGTATGGACCCTCGAGAAAATTTCAAACATATTACGTTACATCCTGCACTTGAATATTACTTCAAAGCAGGTGGAGCATCTGTAGAGTTTAATGCTGCTCCGGGTTCTATGACATTTGCGCGACTTGGATTATGGGGTGAAAAATTATATATGGTAATTGTGTATGGAGAAAGCTTGAAACTTCCAGAGGATGAACAAAAGAAACTTAATGAACAGACAAATCCCACTTGGCCTCATGTGCATGTAAGATTGGAATGTGATTTTGATGAGTTTTTGCAAGTATTCCCATGCAATCATATTCTTGGTGTTAGTGGTGATAAGGTTCGGACTTTAAATTATCTTTGTGAAATTACTGGTATAGTTCCAGTTATTGTGGGGAAAAAAGGCGAAGAAAGATTATTGCCTATATGGGAAAGAGTAAATTAAGTTATTTTATTTTTCAAAGAAGATAATTTTTATTTTATTAAGAATTTAGATTTAAATAGTTTCAAAATTGGAATATGAGTACAGATAAAATTAGGAATTTTTGCATTATAGCACATATAGACCATGGTAAATCGACTTTGGCGGATAGGTTAATTGAATTTACGGATACGATACCTAAACGAGAGATGAAAGACCAAGTCCTCGATAATATGGATTTAGAGCGTGAAAGGGGAATTACCATAAAGTCGCATGCAATTCAGATGAAATATCGTTTTAATAATGAAAATGAATACATACTTAATCTTATTGATACGCCGGGTCATGTTGATTTTACTTATGAAGTTTCTCGGAGCATTGCTGCCTGTGAAGGAGCATTGTTGTTAGTTGATGCTTCTAAAGGAATACAGGCACAAACGTTGAGTAATTTTTATCTCGCATTAGAATATAACTTGGCAATTATTCCCGTGATAAATAAAGTTGACATTCCGAATGTTGACATAGAAAGAGTTAAAGCCCAGATCAAAGAATTGATGGGAATTAGCCAGGATGAAATTCTACTTGTAAGTGCAAAATATGGAATGGGTATTTCAGAAATATTTGAAGCAATCGTTAAAAGGGTTCCTCCTCCTAAAGGTAATCCTGATGAACCATTAAGGGCAATGATATTTGATTCTGTGTTCGACTCTTATAGAGGAATAATTGTTTATGTAAGGGTCTTTGATGGGATTTTAAATGAAGGAGATAAAATTGCATTATTTTCAAATAAAAAGACCTATAACGTTGAAGAAGTTGGAATACTGCAAATGAAGAAAAAAAGACTTTCGGGTCTTAGTTCTGGTGAAGTTGGATACATTATTACTGGTGAGAAAAATTTGGAAGACATAAAGGTGGGTGATACAATTTACAATGCAAATATTCCCATAGATAAGCCACTTGTTGGATATAAAATGATAAAACCTATGGTGTTCGCGGGATTTTATTCTGTGGAAAACGAAGATTATGAGGTTCTCAGAAGTTCACTTGCAAAATTGAAATTAAATGATGCCTCGATATTTTACGAACCCGAATCGTCAGATGCACTTGGATTTGGTTTCAGATGTGGATTTCTTGGCGTTTTACATAAAGAAGTCATACAGCAAAGACTTGAAAGGGAATATAATCTGGACATCATTTCTACAATCCCCAATGTTCAATATGTAGTTTATAAAAAGAATGGAGAAAAAATCTTGGTTGATAATCCAAGTAAACTTCCCGAAATGGGTGAGATTCAAAAAATTGAAGAACCGTATATAAAAGCACAAATAGTAACTCCATCGGAATATTTGGGCAATGTAATGAAAATCTCAAAAGAAAAAAGGGGGGTGCTGGAAAAGACGGAATTTTTGGATGAAAAAAATGTCGTTTTAAATTTGATGTTTCCATTTTCCGAAATATTGTTTGATTTTTACGATAGATTAAAATCAGTTTCAAAGGGCTATGCATCATTTGATTATGAATATGATACTTATAAGGAATCGGATTTGGTTAAAGTTGACGTCTTGATTAGTGGAATCCCTGTTGATGCATTATCCACAATAATTCATAAACAAAAGGCATATAACTGGGGAAGGAATGTGTGTGAGAAGTTAAGAAAAATTATTCCAAGACAACTTTTTGAAGTTACTATACAGGCGGCAATAGGAAGTAAAATAATCGCAAGAGAAACAATTAAACCTCTCAGAAAAGATGTAACGGCAAAATTATATGGAGGTGATATTACAAGAAAAAGAAAACTTCTTGATAAACAAAAAATGGGTAAAAAGCGTATGAAAAAATTAGGAAAAGTTGAAGTGCCAAAAGAAGCATTTTTACTTATTTACAGCACTTAAAATTGTATTGACTTTTTTAACAAAAGATATTATAATAAAAAATATTTATTTTTAATCGATTTTAAATGTTTTTAATTCAATAATTTAAATTATGTTTTATATTTAGAAGATATGAAATAAATAAGTTCACTTTTTAGGAGTTATAATTTGAAAATATTGAATGTTACTTTTTTAATTTATGATATATATTATATAGATACCAAAGTTTAAAGGGGAGTTTTAAATTGAAAAAGGACTTATTAAGAGGGCGTGTTGAATCAAGTAAAGATAATATGGTTAAAGCACGTTATTATAAATCAATAGGTGATATAAATAACGCAAGAAAATGGGCTGCTGACGAATTTACTAAAAGAATGAACAGCGGTTATTATAATTCTGCAGTTCGAATAAAAAGAGAGTATGAACTTCCTTTAAGTATGATTAGGGATGCGATTGAAAAAGTTTATAATCTAAATGTGGAGAAAGGGCAATACGAGACAGCAGCGAGAATTGGTAAGGAGTATGGATTGCAAGAATCTAAGTTTATGGAGTCAGCGATATCGGCGTTCAATAAATATCTTTCAAGAGAACAGTATCAGAAAGCGATGGAAATCGAGCAGGAATTCAATATCCCAGATTCAAGAGTTCAAAAACAGGTCCTTGAAGCGTATAAATTAAATTTGTCAAAAGAAAGATTTGAGATGGCTACCAGAATTGCGATGGAGTATAATTTACCAAGAAAATATGTAGTTTCTGCAGCGGAAAAAGCATTACAAAAAAACGTCGTCTCAAATAGGTTTGAAAAGGCAATCAATTTAATTAACGAGGTGAAACTTAATAAAGAAATTGTAAGGAAAATTGCGGCAGAAGAATTTAAAACTCGATATCATAAAGGTCATTATGAACAGGCACGATATATAATGGATACATTTGAAGTTCCGTTGAAAATGGTGCGAGATGCGGTTGTCAAGGTTTTTAATCTTCATATGGGAAAAAATCTTTATGGAGAAGCGAGTGTTATCGCTCAGGAATATAAACTGCCCAAAAAAAGTACAAAAAAATCAGCTCTAAAAGGTTTTCAAAACCTTTTACAAAAAACGGAATTTGAAAATGCCGAAAAATTGAGAAAATTATATTCGCTTTCCAGAAAAGATATAATGACAGTTGTTGCAAAAGAGTTTGCCAAAAGATTAGAAAGTGAAGATTATCCCGTTGCACTTACACTAAAAACACGTTTCAAACTGCCCAGAAAGATAACTGCTCCACCAGCAAGAAAGGTTTATAATATATTGAAGCAATCTGGTTATATTAAACTTGCAGAGGATTTAAAGTCAGAATATTTTGGTGAGGATAATCCTATAAAAAGATTAATAAAAAAATATTTATAATAATTTCAGTTTAAAATTTTTATTGAAAATAAATGAATCTGAGAGAGATTGGAGAATTTGGATTTATTGAGGAACTTAAAAAAATATACAAATCTAATAATTTTGATATTATTAAAGGTATCGGTGACGATTGTGCTGTATTCATAAATGAAAAAAATACGGCTGTTCTTTTGACAACTGATATGCTTGTTGAAAACGTTCATTTTGAAATTTCTACGTTATCACCTAAAGAATTAGGTTTCAAAAGTCTGTCAGTAAATTTAAGTGATATTGCTGCAATGGGTGGAATTCCGAAAAATGTGTTGGTATCATTGGCAATTCCTGAAAAAATTGATTATGAATTTTTAAAAGATTTTTATTATGGTATGGATGAACTAATAAATGAATATGACATGAATCTCATTGGAGGCGATACGAATTTTTCAAGGAGCGATTTAATCATTAATATTGTTATAACGGGTGAAGTAGAAAAGGATGAAGTCATATATAGGAATGGCGCAAAAATTAACGATAAAATTTTTGTTACGGGATATTTGGGTGATTCTTCTTTGGGACTTGATGTTTGTTTGAGAAAATTAAAACTCGATAAATATAATGAAAATTATTTCCGAAATGTTCATATAAAACCAAAAGCCCAAATTAAAGAAGGCAGTGTAATAGCAAAATCAAAACTTGCAAATTCTATGATTGACATAAGCGATGGACTTGCAAGTGATTTAATGCATATTTGTTGTCAAAGTGGTGTGGGAGCAGTTATATTTGAAAATCAAATCCCATACTCTGAATTTATGAAAAATGTTTTTAATCAGAAAAACATAAATCCTCTTGACTATGCTCTTTATGGTGGAGAAGATTTTTGTCTTTTATTCACCGTATCACCTGAAAATAAGAAGAAATTGTGCGAAATTTTTCAATCACACGTAAATACAAATTTGTTTGAAATTGGCGAAGTCATTCAGGGTAATAAGATTGAATTGGTCGATAAATCGGGCGATAGAAAAGTTTTATCAAAAAGTGGGTATCGACATTTTTGAAAATAAACATATTTATGATTTTTGTAGGGACAGTCCTGAGTAATCGGGACTGTCCAAAAAAGTACTAAACTATGATTTATAATTTAAACTAAGAAAACGTTATGGAACATTCGGATTTGGAAATACTTGCAATAATATTTTTATTGATTTCAGGAATATCAATTTTATTATTCTTTTATCTTTTAATAAGGATTCGATTTTCGATTAAAGAAGTGTTTAGAAATATGAAGGAAATTGCGTATAGATTAAGCATTCTTGAAAAAAATAAAGAATATAATTTGGATATTGAAAAAATAGTCCGAAAATTAAGAGAAATAACAGAAGGATTAAAAAGGTTAAACAATAGTATCAAATAAATGAATCAATTATAGAGAAAATTATTTAAATATGTACAAAGAATTTGAAAACTATGAAATAGGGATTAGAAGTATCATTACTCCCGTTGTTAAATTTCTTTTAATTACTAATGTCAGTGTATTTATCATACAGATTATATTTTCAAATATGTTTCATATTCAATTGAGTTCATATTTAGGTTTAATACCTAAATATGTATATACAGAATTTACTTTATGGCAATTGGTCAGTTATCTTTTTTTACATGGCAATTTTTTTCATATTTTAATTAATATGTTTGTGCTGTGGATGTTTGGATGTGAATTGGAAAGATATTGGGGTTCAAGAGAATTTTTGTTTTATTATTTTGTCACAGGCATAGGTGCGGGAATTTTCAGCGTGATATTCGATTATAATTCAACTATACCAATCATTGGTGCCTCGGGTGCGATTTATGGTATTCTTACTGCTTTTGGAATCATTTTCCCAAATAGGTTAATATACGTTTATTTTTTAATACCAATAAGAGCAAAGTATTTTGTTATGATTTTTGGGATAATCACCCTTTTATCCGCTATTTCTGCTTCTTCTTCTGGGATTGCTCATTTTGCTCATCTTGGAGGAATGGTAATTGGTTTTATTTATTTACGGAAAAATTTTCATTCTGAATATATAATAGAAAAGTGGAGACAATTCAGGATTAATATAAAATTAAGGGCAATCAGAAATAAACAGAAAAAAATCAGAGTTTTCAAGGAACAAGTTAATTTGATTCTTGATAAAATAAGCAAGGTTGGATATGAAAATTTAACAGAAGAAGAGAAAAAGATTCTCCATAAAGCAAGTATATTTCTTTTAAAAGAAGAAGGTGAAAAATATCAGAATTAAAATATTTTTTGTCGTAATTTTAACTTTATCATCATTTAATGATGAGAGTTTTGGATTTTTGAATTTTCAATTTAAGAACTTCAACATCGCTGTTGGTGGAAATAGCATAAAACATAATATTATTTACCCTGAGGTTCAAGGATATTCTAATACAGATTTTAAAAATTCATTTTTAATCGATATGAGGTTTGATTTTCGCACGTTTAAGGGGATTCGCTTTTCACCGACTGCTGAATGGTGGAGCTGGGGAGAGTTCCCCAAACGCGGTTCTTTTGGTGTTTCCAATTCTATTTCAGGGCTTGATTTGAACTTCGATGTCAATCATTTTATTTTTAATAAGAATCGATTTAGCCCATATATTGGCACTGGGATTGGCTTTCATTTTACATATACTGAGTCTGATTTTCCTTATGAAATGTTCAAAGACATTCCAATTGTAGTTATAGAAATTACCGAATACAATTTTAAAACAGGGATGAACTTTATTGCTGGTTCTGATTTTTATATCAATGATAATGTAACAATATTTTCAGAAATGAGATTTGAATACGCACGCGGTTTAAATCAGTTTAAATTTTTAATCGGTATAAGTACTTTCTGATTATACTTAAGTTTTTGCAAGTAGTCATAATATACGATATGAAGAATATTGCTTATTATAGATTCGGATTTCTTTGTATTTTCAAATATTTTATTATTCTTTTTTTATTATTAAATTTGAATTGTTCCGAAAATAATGTAACGTCTCCTGAACCGAATCTAAATATAACATTTTTTAAAATATCTTCAATTCCCGATACAATTTATACTTTAACCCCAGAAAATCTTTTAATAACCGTAAAAACGGAAAAGAGAATCCTTCCAAATGTAAATTTCATTTTAATGAGATTATTCGATTACTCATATAAAGTTTCCACTTTGGTTGACACACTTTACGATAATGCTTCTTCTGGGGACGTCGTTCCCGGAGATGGTGTGTTTTCTCTTTCGATAAATTCCACCAAAATAATGGATGCACCCGGGAAATATATTTTGGAATTTTCACATCCTGAAGTTAAAGAAATACTCCTTGATACAGTTGTTTTACTGGGAGGTAATAAAAATTTGCCACCTGTTTTATCGGGACTTATATTACCGGAGACGGTATCACTTGATAGTCCTGAAACTAAACACTATATATTTATCGATGTTATTGATCCTCAAGGGAAGAGCGATATATTAGAGGTGAAAGGGAAGGTTTATTATCCTTATTTTGCTACTCCAAGCCTTGAAATAATTTTAAAAAATGAAGGTATTCCCCCTGAGATTTTAAAGAATGAAAATAATTATGTGTATATATTTCAACCAAACGATATTGCAAGGAGGGGAACAGGTGAATATTCGATTCTTTTTAATGCGAGAGATAAAAAAGATAATGTAAGCAACTCTCTTTATGGTTCGATATATTTCTTTTCCCAAATTGAAAATCTTCCTCCAATTATAGAATACGTAAACGCACCTGACACTGTCTCTTCTTCTATAGGAACACTACTTCTTGAAGTAAAAGTGAAGGATGTAAACGGGAGAGGCGATATAGAAATAGTTTATTTTAATTCATTCTTACCTGATGGAAACCCGTCAACAAACAATCCATTTTATATGTATGACGATGGAAGTGAATTATCGATAGACGGTGGGATTTCTGGTGATAAAGTTAAAGATGATGGAATTTATTCAAGAATAATTTCAGTTCCTCCAACTGCGAAAGGGAACTACCTTTTTATATTTTATGCCGTTGATAAAGTGAAAAACATAAGCGAACCAGTTAGACATAATATAGTTGTGAAATGATTGGAAAAATATTTTTTGAATTCATTTACATAGATTTCTCTAAAAAAAGTAAAGAAAAAATTATTTTATTATTTCTGCTTTTATTGTTCACCATCCTTGAGTCGTCAAAATCACAACAAATCGTTCAAAAAAATTTTCTTTTTAAACCTTCAGTTTCTCGAATAGCGTCTAATGAAATAGCGACTATATTAATCGACAAAAATCGAATATGGTTTGGAACTAATAAAGGTTTAAGTTTTACCGATGATGATGGTTTGAATTTTTATAATTACGCATATAAGGATGGTATGGGAAAGGGGAGTGTTTCTTCGATTGGGATTAAAGATAATGTTATTTGGGTTGCAACAGCATTTGATACGACTGTTTCTGTTGGTATGGTTGATGTAGGGGGTGGCTTAAGTTATTCAACTGATAATGGGCAAAAATGGAACTGGATTCCACAACCTGTCGATGCGTTTGACGATACTTCTAATGGGAAAAAGCCAACAACAACGTCAGTTCAAAATGTAACCTATGACATTGCATTCACAAAAGATGAAATATGGATTGCAAGTTGGGGAGGAGGGTTAAGAAAATCTTCTGATTTAGGTAAAACCTGGCAAACTGTTACACCGGATAAGTTTGCTTTTAATGTTCTGGATAACTTGAATCATCGCGCATTTTCGGTTATTAGTGCAAGGAATGGCTTATGGGTGGGGACTGCGGGGGGAATTAATAAATCGACTGATGGTGGGGGAAATTGGACCAATTATACCGCACAAAATGGAAGTGGAATATCTGGAGATTTCGTTGTGGCTATTGGTGAACAGGTTGTTCAGAATAAAAGCATAATTTGGACTGCGACTTGGAAAGCAGAAGGAGAAAACGAATTTGATGCAGTTAGTAAGACTGAAAATGGTGGTTTAAGTTGGGAAGTTACGTTAATAGGAGAACAGGCGCATAACTTTGAATTTAATGGTAATGAGGTTTATGTCGCAACAGATAAAGGTCTTTATAAATCAGTGGATTTTGGAAAAACATGGGCGGTTTTCCCTCAAATCAAGGATGATACTGGTTTAGAGATTTTAACAAGTGAAATTTATTCAATTGGGATTAAAGGTGAGGATTTATGGGTTGGCACAAATGATGGGCTTGCAAAAACATCCAATAAAGGAATTTCTTGGAAAATTTTTAGAGCGTTCAAATCCACCGAAACAAATGGTGAGCCTGCAACTTACGCTTATCCAAATCCTTTTTCTCCATCAAGGCACAATGTTTATGAAAATGAAGGGTACGTGAGAATTCAATATAATACTAAAAATGATACTAGAATTACTGTAAAAATTTTTGATTTTGGTATGAATTTAGTTAGAACTTTAGTTGAATACAAACAAAGACCGGGTGGTGGAGATTATTATGAAGTTTGGGATGGTCGTAATGATAACGGTGTTATTGTCGCAAATGGTGTATACTTTTACAAACTTAAACGTGATGGCGAAAAAGATGCTTGGGGGAAAATAGTTGTATTAAATTAATTCTTTTTTCAATAAACATAAATATTTTTACTTTACAGAATAATTATTAGATGAAAAAAATTATTATTTTTATATTTTTAATCTTTATTTTCGTAGATATTTGTTACTCGGCAGAGGGAGGTTATGCGGGTTCATTTTTAAGGATTGGTCTTGGTGCTCGTCCTATGGCGCTTGGTGGGGCATTCGTTGCTATTGATGATGACCCTTATTCTGCATACTATAATCCCGCTGGGCTTCCTTTTTTGAAAAATAAATATATAACCACTTCTATAATGATTCTTTCCCTCGATAGAACATTAAATTATTTGAGTTTTTCTCGAAATCTGAAACCTTCTGGAGGATTTTCAATCGGTTGGATAAATGCGGGAGTTGGCAATATTGATGAGCGGGATTTTGAAGGCGAAAAAATTGGCACTATTAATTATTCAGAAAATGCATTCTATTTCTCTTTTGCCCAAGCGTTTAAAAAAAATGTTGCCGTTGGCTTAACGGGGAAAATTCTTTATCATAAATTATATCAGATTACTGCAAAAGGATTTGGTTGGGATTTTGGGATTCTAATAAAACCCAAGAGAAATCTAAATTTTGGAATTTTAATAAAAGACCTAAATGCAAGTTATACCTGGAATTCAAATAAAGTATATGAGAGAGGCACCGTGACAGAAGATAAATTCCCTTATGAGACAAAAGTGGGATTTTCTTATTATATTGAAAAATATAACATACTTTTTTCGTCTGATGTTAGTAAAAATGGAAAAAGCGATGCACACATTCATATAGGTATTGAAAAAGTATTGTATAATCAGTTCAGTTTAAGAGGTGGTATAAATAAAAACAATATTTGTTTTGGTGGAGGAGTAAGATTTTCTTTTCTTGGAAAAGTTTCATTTATAGATTACAGTTTTGAAAATGTCGAGTTTGATGAGTCACCAAATCAAATTCTGACTTTGATATTATCTTTATGAATATTGAGATGTTTATGAAATAATCTCAATTAGAAAAATTTACATGCTGACGAAGGTGTTCTTCACCTTCGTCTTTAAAGAAAATGTTATAGCTCTCTGTTGGTGTTGTCACTAACAGAGAAAATATGTGTGGTTGTGAGATCAACACACTGCAAACGGTTAATTGATAGTAAACGAAAAAAAATCGCAACACTAAATATAAAAATTGGAGAAATATTATGATTAAAAATATTAAAATTTCAAGAAGAAATTTTATAAAAAAATCGGCAGTAGGTTTAGGAACCGCTGGAATTGGAATTTCTAAATCAAATGAATTATTTGGTAATGAAAAAAGTTTATCCAATCAAATAATTCAAAGAGAAAAAATTTCGCCAAGGGAAGTATGGGTTTTAAGTGTAAGCAAAGAAAGAATTGAAGGAAATAATTCGGAAAAAATTACGAAAGATATGATTGAACGTATGAATATAATGGCTTCTTATAAACCTGATATTATATGTCTTCCTGAAGTTTTTGCAACATCGGTGAAAACAGCGGAAACAATCCCCGGACCAATTATTGAAACATTCATTTCTTATGCCAAAGAACATAATTGTTATATTATTTGCCCTATTCATACGAAAAAAAGTAATAAAGTATATAATTCTGCGGTTTTAATAGACAGGAAAGGAAATATTGTAGGGCAATACGATAAAATTCATCCTACGGAAAATGAATGTGATAATAAAGTTACGCCTGGCAATTCCCCTCCTCCAGTTTTCAAAACGGACTTTGGAACAATCGGTATTTTAATTTGTTTTGATATTAATTGGATTGAAGAATGGAAAAGTTTGAAAGAACAAGGAGCAGAAATAGTTTTCTGGACAGCTGCTTTTCCCGGTGGAAGAATGCTCTCTTCTTATGCATGGTTTTTCCAATATTACGTTGTTGGTTGTTCTTTGAGAGACCCTATTTTAATTTATGATGTGACTGGAGACCTTATTTTCGAAAGTGGCATATACGAACATTGGGCTTTTTGTCCTTTAAATCTGGAGAAGATATTTTGTGAAATTGACTATCATACAGGAAAAGTTAGAGACATCAGGAAAAAATATGGAAGAAAAGTGGGCATAAGGTATCTTCATAATGAAGATTGGGTAATATTAGAGAGTTGTTTACCTGATTTACCCATTAAGCAAATTGTGGATGAATATGGATTGGTTTCTCATTGGGATTATATTAAAAGAGCAGAAAAGTATCAGAAAAAATTTAGGTAAAAATTTCTCGAACTAAATTTAATCTAAATTATGGATAAAATTTTTAGAATCAGCAAATTTTTATTATTTATCTTATTATTTTCTTTTGATAATTATTTTTGTCAACATTCACCTGGGCCTATAAGAGTTTCGACAGATTTTGATTCTGGGAATCTTGGTAAATGGTATCTTGAAAATGACACATATCTTATATGTTATCCGTATATAAATTGCGACCAAAACGGTCGCAATGGAGTTTCGATTTGGTTTTTCGGAAGAGTTGATAACGTTCTTAATCGTGAAATAATGATTCAGTTGAAAGGGATGCAAGAAGAGTATGAACTTAAAATGGGTAATTCTCCTTATGGAGGTAATACAGTGCCCGTTTTTTCTTATGACCTTGAAAATTGGGAGCGTTTTTCTAATTGTCGGTTTGATTCTTCATCGAATACTTTTACAATTAAACACATTTTCAGTCGAGAAACAGTTTGGATTGCATATATAGAACCTTACCAATATGTAAGACTCAGAAATCTTATTAAAGAAATGGGAAATTATCCATGTGTGAAGATAGAGAGTATTGGAAAATCAATCGAAGAGCGTGAGTTATATCTTGTCACGGTGTCAGAAGTTAACGATACAAATTTACATCCTGTTGTTTGGATTGTTGCAAGACAACATCCCTGGGAAACGGCGAGTAGTTGGGCAGTGGAAGGTTTGATGAAGTATCTCGTTTCTGATGAGCCAAGTGCAATAGAGATAAGAAAAAATATGACTTTTAAAATTATTCCAATGGCAAATCCGGATGGAGTTGTAAATGGAGTTACGCGATTTAATGCAAAAGGGATAGACCTTAACAGGCACTGGAACAAAGAGGACCCTTTTTCAACTGATACTGAAAATGCACCGGAAATTGCATTTTTAAAAATGGCAATGAAAAAATGGTGTGCTAAAAATCAGATTGATTTGTGGATTAATATTCACAATAATGATATGAATATTGTAAAAAATCCAGCATATATTGATTTTTCTCCACCAGAAAGGGAAAATGAAGTAAAAAGATTTGCAAAATATTTGACTGAAAATTCTGTATTTCGTGGAAGCATAAATAAAATTTCAACTGATGAGAAATCAACTACATCGGTAGTAGCAAGTGAGTTCAACACATTGTCAATCCTTATAGAAATGGAAGTTGGATATATCTATAAATTGGGAATATGGGTAGATAAAGACCTACACATTAAATATGGAGAAGGTTTGGCTCGTGCTATTGATGGGTTTTTTGATACAATTATTAAATGAATTTTTATAGTTGGAATATATTGTTAAGTAAAATATTCTATAAAATGAGATCGCTGAAACAGTTTAAAAAATAAAGGAAACTTTAGTGTTATGGAAGAGAAGGTTTATTATATTCGTTTGAGTGGAGATGAACCAACAGATTTAATTGAAAAAAAAATAATAAAACTTTATAAACGCTCCAATCTCGGAAGGTGTTTTGAAAAGCGTGATGTCGTAGGTGTGAAAATCCATATCGGCGAAAAAGGGAATATTACTTACCTTAAGCCTTGCTATGTCAAACCATTGGTTACCGTTCTTCGAAAATCGGGATGTTTACCTTTTTTGACGGATACAAACGCTTTGTATAAAGGACAAAGAAATAATACAGTTGACCATATACTTTTAGCAAATGAACATGGATTTACTATTGAAAATATTGGTGCACCATTTGTTGTGGCGGATGGATTAGTTGGAAGGAATGAAGTTGAAGTTGAGATAAATTGTGAATATTATAATAAAGTTCCAATTGCTGCGGAAGCAATGTCCGCAAGTTCCCTTCTTATTGTATCTCACGTTACTGGACACATGGCGTGCGGATTGGGTAACACAATTAAAAATTTGGGTATGGGATTTTCAAGTAGGAAAGGAAAATTGAGTCAACATGCAAATCTTCCACCAAGAATCATTGAACAAAAATGTACAGGTTGTGAAGTTTGTTACAAATGGTGTCCTTCAAATGCAATTTTAATGAGAAATAAAGTTGCG
The DNA here is from genome assembly GCA_964491835.1 of uncultured bacterium. GTDB lineage: Bacteria > SM23-31 > SM23-31 > JAUVVT01 > JAUVVT01 > CAZBIT01. Next base: position 2,143 of record CAZBIT010000004.1, on the reverse strand, counting down.
GTTATTACAGAGGGAAAGTGTATATCCTGTGGAGAATGTGTTGCACTATGTAGGTTTGATGCAGGATCTTTTGATTGGGGTAATGCTTCTGAAATTTTGCAGAAGAAAATAGCAGAACATGCTTTAGGCGTAGTCAAGATTAAAAAAAATAAAATTGGATTTGTAACATTTATGGTAAATCAGTCAGGAGATTGCGACTGTATGCCGAAAAAAATGAAACCTCTTCTTCCTGATTTTGGCGTATTGGCTGGTTTTGACCCAGTGGCTGTCGATAAAGCAGTTCTTGATATATCTCAAAAAGCATTTAATACAGATATCTCAAAATCGGCATATCCTAAAATTGACCCAACTATTCAATTAAAATATGGAGAGAAAATCGGACTCGGAAGTATGAATTATAAACTTGTTGAAGTGTTCTGAAAAGGTTTATTATATTTTATGGATAGAATTTCGTGAAATTAATATATTATTCCAATTAAATGTGACTTATAGATTCCAGTTTTCATGGAAGGTAATGACAAATACTATAATGTTGTTTTATAAATAAATCAGAAATTTTTCATATTCCTTCAATCATTTTTGCTCCATCTTCTGTATCACAAATATATATTTCTGGTTGAATACCTGTTTTTCTGGCATAATCTCTCGTTATATTTTCTTTAAATTTTTCTATACCTTCACTTTTAACGATACTAATGGTACAACCTCCAAATCCTCCACCAAGCAATCGTGAACCTAAAACGCCTTCTGTATTTTTTGCAATATCGACCATTATGTCGAGTTCTTTTGAACTTACCTCATAAAGGTCTCGTAAACTTTGATGTGATTCCCACATCAACTCTCCAAGTTTTAATATACTGTCATTTTTTAATCCTTCGACACTATCCATTACGCGTTGATTTTCATTGATAACGTGTTCACACCTTTTTCTTATGTTTTCAGGAAGATGATGTTTAAATTTATTAAAATCTTCAAGGTTCACGTCCCGGAGCGATTTGACTCCTGAAATATATTTGCTTAATATTTTTGCTCCTTCTGCTGACTCTTTTCTTCTTTTGTTATATTCAGAGCCGATTAATGCTCTTTCAATGTTTGTATTGGCAAGAAATATTTTTATTTGGTCTGTTTTAAATGGAATGTATTCAAATTCAAGTGAACGACAATCAAGAAAAATTGCAAAATTCTTTCTTGAAAGACAGGAGGCAAACTGGTCCATAATACCACATCCGACACCAACAAATTCATTTTCCACCTTTTGACAGAGTTTAACAATTTCTATATTGGATATATTAAGATTAAATAGTTCTTTGAAAGTGTGTGCAGTTGCTACTTCAACAGCAGCAGATGAACTTAATCCAGCATTTATTGGAACGTCGCCTCCCACCAAAATATCCGCTCCTCCAAGTTTATATCCACTGTCTATAAGCATTTTTGCAACGCCAATTTCATAATTGCTCCATATTTCTTTTTTGTTATGGGAAATAGAATTAATTGGAATACTTACAAAACTTTTGAATTTATGAGAATAAAGATTTATTATTTTATCATTTCTTGGAGTAGAAAGAACAATGATTTGTAAGTTAATCGCAACTGGCAAGACATATCCTTCATTGTAATCAGTATGTTCACCGATGAGATTTACCCTTCCAGGAGCATAAACATAAACTTGAGGTGCTTTTTTAAAAATGTCTTGAAAGGAATTTTTTAGTTTAAATGCCTTCTCTTTTATTTCGTTATTCATTTTATTATGCGAGGTTTTTGGTATTGTTATAAATATGGTAATCTATTTCATTCGGTCAATTTTTTTCTACTGTTGCGAGAGATAAATTGAAAAATGATTCCTGATAAAATCATAATTAGTCCCCACCATAGATTTGTATTGAGATTACCAAGAACAACATCTGTGTATGGTTTGAATATGTAATAAATTCCCGTTAAAGTCAAAATTATGCCATAAATAGTAAGTATGATACTGACAAAAAACCATATATCATACATTTGAGTTTTTTGTTTTAAATCGCTATTTTCCATTTTGGAGAAATCCTCCTTACCAGTAAATTATATTAAGTATTACGAAAATTATAAGTGATGTAATTGCCCAGAAAGTAGGTTTGTAATAAAATTTTACTTTTATTTTTTCTTT
>CAZBIT010000003.1:0-17306 GCA_964491835.1 uncultured bacterium | reverse complement strand
ACAGAGTTCAGATATATTGTTAAAATCCTTAAAAATATATGTCTTTCTAATTGCGATAAAAATTTTACAATATTCAACGAAGATAACTTAATATGGCAGTTTGACATAAGTTCTCTTATAAAAAGGTTAGAGATTATTTTTGGTGAGAATATTGCTGATATAATATTAGAAGTAAAAGAAAAACAGGATGAAATCGAACTTGAAGGATATATAGGAAAACCTCAAGTAGCAAAGTCATGGTTTGGAGAACAATATTTTTTTCTCAATAACAGATTTATTAAGGATAAGGGGATAAATAGAGCAATTTTTTCTGGATATAGTTCTACGATTTCACAGGGGGATTATCCATTCTTTGTTATCTTTATGAAAATGAATCCATCAAGGTTTGATGTAAATGTTCATCCAGCAAAACTTGAAGTCAGGTTTAAGGATGAGAGGGAAATATTTAATTTTGTGTATGAAACTGTTAGGAAAAGATTAGGTGCAGGTGCTTCATCTCCTACAAATTTCTTCTTTGATTATAGAAAGACAAATCGTGATGAAAAATTTCATACTGTCCAATTGCAAAGCCAAAATAATATTCCTTTGCAATTTGAAATGAAATATGAAAACGACGTTAGAACTAAAGAATTGTCAGAAAGAAAGGACGAGCAGGAATATTTTGAGAGAGAAAAAATATGGCAGGTACATAACAAATACATAGTTTCTCAAATTAAGAGCGGTATAATAATTATTGACCAGCATGCTGCTCATGAACGCATCCTCTTTGAAAAAATTTTGAAAAGAGTTAAAGAAAAAAGATTTGGAGAATCGCAAAATTTGTTATTTCCTCTGACAATTAATTTATCATTAGAAGAGAGAATAATATTTGACGATATATTTCCTTTTTTAACTATGATTGGTTTTCAAATTAAGATATTCAGTGAAAATACGATTGTTATAGAAGGCGTTCCAAGTGACCTCAGAAAAGGGTGCGAGAAGGATATAATTAAAAATGTTATTGAGTCATATAAAAAGGAAAATAGAGAGGATTTTGGGATATATGAAAAGATTGCAAGTTCTTATGCTTGTAGAGCCGCTATTATGGCGGGTGATAAACTAACTTCTGAAGAAATGAATACTCTTATCGATGAATTATTTGATACTGAATTCCCTTATTTCTGCCCACATGGAAGACCAACTACTATTAATATTCCTATATCTGATATTGATAAAAGATTTTTAAGATGATTAATTAATATGGAACAGAATTCAAATAAATTGAGTGTATATTATATATTAATTGAAAAAAACGATTTTTATATAAAAAGGAGAAAAATGGGATGGTAAATTTACCCAATATGTTTATAAAAATGAAGGATCTTGATGCAAGTGATTTGTTTATATCGGTTGGTTCTCCAATTCAGATGAGCATCAAAGGGAAAATGGTTAAATTAATGGAAGAAAAACTTGCCCCTGCTGATACAGAACATATAGCAAATTCTTTTATGGACGAAGAGCAAAAAGCAATTTTTTCAAAAGAAAAGGAATTAAATCTTGCTCACAGCATTCATGGTCTTGGGCGTTTTAGATTAAACATTTATAGACAAAGAGGAACGGTAGGTATTGTAATAAGAAGAATTAAATTAGAGATACTTTCTTTGGATGATTTGAAAATGCCACAGATTTTAAAAGACCTGGTAATGGAAGAGAGAGGACTTGTTTTAGTTACAGGGTCCACTGGTTCTGGGAAATCTACTACGCTTGCTGCTATGATTGATTATAGAAATTCTAATAAAGATGGACACATTATTACCATTGAAGACCCATTAGAATTTATACATTCTCACAAAAAAAGCATAGTTACACAAAGGGAAGTTGGGATGGATACGAGGTCTTATGAAAATGCATTAAAAAGTGCTTTACGTCAGGCACCAAATGCGATACTGATTGGAGAAATAAGAGATAGAGAAACAATGGAAGCGGCTATAACTTTTGCTGAAACGGGTCATATTGTTTTAAGCACTCTACATTCAAATAATGCAAATCAAACCCTTGAAAGAATAATAAATTTTTTTCCTGGTGAACTTCACCCAATGATACATCTTCAACTTTCTTTAAATTTAAGAGGAGTTATATGCCAGAGATTGATACCAACAAAGGAGGGAAAGAGTAGAGTTGCCATTCTTGAAATAATGCTTTCGACGCCAAGAGTTGCGGATATGATTCATAAAGGTGATACTGCGGGACTCAAACCCGTCATTGCTGCGGGTTATCATGAAGGTATGCAAACTTTTGACCAGAATATTTTCCGTTTATATAAAGAAGGAATTTTAAGTTATGATACTGCAATTAGAGCAGCGGATAGCGCTAATGACCTTAAACTAAGAATTAGAACTGAATTGGGTGAAATTAAAGAAAAGACAGAAGAAGAAATCTTAATAGATAAAGGATTATTGGAATTAGAAAAGTCAATAGTTTAAAAAATTGAGAGAAAAAAAGAAAAAAATACATCCGATACCGTTGGTGGGAATTACAGGTGGTATTGGAAGTGGAAAGACCTCACTTGCTGAAATATTTAAAATTCTCGGTGCGGTCATTATTGATGCTGATAAAGTAGGAAAGAAAGTTCTGGAAAATAATAAAAATGTCTTTAAGAAAATAATCAATGAATTTGGCAAAGATGTGATTGAAAAAGAAAATAAAATAAGTAGAAAAAAATTGGCATCCATCGTGTTTAATGATAGAGAAAAACTCGATAAACTAAATTCAATTATTCATCCGCCAATGATTAAATTGATTAAGGAAGAAATAAGTAAAGAGTTTAAACAAAAAAGAAACCCTATGATAGTTGTTGATGCTGCGTTGATTTATGAGGCAAAAATGGAGGATAAGTTTGATTATATAATAAATGTATGTGCAGATGTCAAAAATCGAATGAAAAGAACCGCACTAAAAAATAAAATATCCAAAAAAGAAGTGGAACGTAGGATAAATTCTCAAATTTTAGAAGAAATAAAAATTAAGAAATCACACTATAATATTGAAAACAATGGAACAATTGAAGAGTTAAAAATAAATGGTGAGATAATTTTTAACAAAATATTAAAAGATTTTTATAAATTTGTAAATTAAGTAACACGACTTTAGCAATATGTGTAAATAACTAATGGATTCCCGTTTTCACGGGAATGACAACTCTTTTAAGGGATATTTTTGATTATTCCGGAAAAAGTATTTTTGTGAAATCCTGTTAAATAAATTAATATTGTAAAAATTAGAAACCTGGATTAATTTTTTATATGATTAAAAAAATTATAATACTTTCATTTTTGATATTATTACCATTAGAAAATGTATTTGCTCAGATATATGATTATTTCGGAAGGAATAAGGTTCAATATACAAAGTTTGGTTGGAAGGTTCTTGATTTGGAACATTTCGATATTTACTTTTATCCTGAAATGAAGGAACTTGCAGAGATAGGTGCAAATTTCGCAGAAGATGCATTTGAAAAACTTGAAGACAGATTTAATCATACGGTAGATATCAAAATTCCCCTTATATTTTACAGTTCTCACCTTCATTTTCAACAGACGAATGTAATTCCCTCGTTTTTACCCGAAGGAGTTCTTGGTTTTTTCGAGTATTTAAAAGGCAGAGTAGTTATACCAAATCAGGGTTCGGTTAGTAAATTTGAGAGAGTAATAAATCACGAACTTGTTCACGTATTTATGCAAAGTAAACTTAACAGTATTTTCAATGCTCACAAACAATTCTCAAAATCAGAACTTCCTTTATGGTTCTCAGAGGGTCTTGCAGAAGCGTGGTCTGGAGAGTGGGATATGCAAGCAGAAATGGTTATTAGAGATGCTGTCCTCAGTGGGTATTTGGTTCCTATCACAAATATGCAAGCAATATCCGGTTCTTATCTTATGTATAAGGAAGGTGAAAATTTTATCAGATTTCTTTCAGAAAAGTATGGTGAAGATAGAATACTTCTTTTAATAGAAAACTACTGGAAAACCGGGAGCATTAATGCATTATTTAAATTAACTTTTAATGAAAAATCTCTTAAAGAATTAAATGATGAGTGGGTTTACCAACTAAAAAAGAGGTATTATCCTATCATTGAATCTGAGGAAATACCAAGTATGAGTGCAATTAGAATAACAAATTTAGGAAATAATGGTAAACCAATCTATTATAAATCAGACAATGGCGATGAAGTTTTGTTTATGTCCAATCGAACAGGATATACTAACATTTATGCTATGAATTTAAATGATACAGATGAGAAAAGGAAACCAAAAATAATAATAAAAGGCGAAAGGACCGAGCAATTTGAAACATTTCACCTTTTTCAGAGCAAAATAGACGTCAGTAAAAGTAGTTTATTGACATTCGTTACAAAAAGCGGAGAAAAAGATTTATTGTATATCTACGATTTAAAAAAGAGGATGATAGTAAATAGTTTTCAATTTAAAAAACTTGTTTCGCTTTCGTCTCCCTGCTGGTCGCCGGATGAAAAAAGAATATTATTTTCTGGATTGAGTGAAGCAGGGAAAAGAGACCTTTATATATTTAATATCGAAAACGAGGAGTTAATTCAATTAACAGATGACTTTTATGATGACAATGACCCTTCATGGTCAAAGGATGGAAGGTATATTGCTTTTAGTTCAGACAGAACAGAGTTTGGAAATGAAGGATACTATAATCTGTTTTTGTATGACTTGAAGAATAATACGGTAAATTACATAACGTATGGAGAACATAATGATTATGCACCTAACTGGTCACTTGATAATAAATATATAGCTTTTTCTTCCGACCGTGAAAAATCGACGAATATCTGGGCAATTACTACGGATTTTATTGAAGAAATTGAAAAAGACGATAAAATTAGATTTCAAAAAGTATTTTTGGCTAAAAATTCTTTGAGTGATGATTCTAACAATTCGAATATTATTTTGCCGGTTAGAAGTTTGAAAAAGCTCACGAATATGGTTACTGCGACGTTTGACCCTGCTTGGACAGAAGATGGTTTGTTATTTACGTCATTTGAAAAGTTCGGATTTCAAATTCAATTGACCAAAAATATACAAAAAAAATTGTCAGAAAAAGGTGAAGAAATTCCTTCTCTTAAAAAGGAGTTAACACATACTTTTTGGTTACCTGAAAAGATACCCGGAACGGAGAAAAATACTTCAATTTACAAAAAGCGTTATAAACTTGACATTGCACAAGGTCAGATTTCTCAAGACCCACTTTTTGGAACTATGGGTGGAACAGCATTTGCAATCTCTGATATGCTTGGAAATGACCATTACAATGTTATAATTTATAACAATTCCCAAACAAGTGAGGACTTTTTCAATAGTTTCAATTTTGCATTAACGAGGCTTTCACTTGCAAGACGTATGAATTTTCTTTATGGTTTATTTCATTTTGATTATAGATACTATACGAGATATTTATATCAATATGATGAAGAAATATATGGAGGATTTTTCACACTTCGATATCCGATTTCACAGTTCAAACGTATTGAAGAAAATACGACTTTGGCAAGTTCTGATAGAAGAGATTATACTGGACTACTTTATAGAAGGAAAGCGTTTTTAATGGCTAATTTTGGTTCATTTGTGAAGGACAATTCTCTTTGGGGACCGACAGGGCCTCTTGATGGTGAACGGTATATGTTAACCCTTGGATATACGACTGACCTTGTTTATTCAAATGTTGGTTACTGGTCGATAGATGTAGATTATAGGAGATATTTTAGAATTAGTCTCAGGTCAGCATTAGCTTTGCGTGCGATGATGTCAATAAATTATGGAAGAGAACCACAAAGGTTCTATATGGGAGGGAGCTGGGATTTAAGGGGTTATGGAAGGTTCAGTCTTTGGGGAAATCGATTGGGTCTATTAAGCACGGAGCTCAGATATCCACTAATAGATGAACTTATGATTCGTTTCCCATTTGGAGGATTGAATTTCTATTCTCTAAGGGGGGCTCTATTTTTGGATATGGGTAATGCTTGGACTGATAACTTTGATGGACTCCTTGGAAGCGTCGGAACTGGAATAAGGTTTGGACTTGGATTTTTTGTAATTAGATTGGATGTGGGAAAAAGAATTGAAAACAATTTCAAATCTTTTCAAAAAGGACTTTTTACTCAGTTCTTTTTTGGCTGGGATTTTTAATAATGTTTTTATAAGATACTGCAAAGTTAAATGCTCAGAAAAAATTATGTAATTGTGAAAAACTTAAGGGGAAATAAACAAAAGAAAATTTCCCCTTTATGTTATATGTTTAGAGAAAAATTTATAGACATTTTTTCATTTATTCTTGTTATAATTTTCTTGACAAATTGCTCAAGAACACTAATTATCAGAAACGAACCTGAAAAGCATATAGGGTGGAATTTATTTGGAGGTGATTCCAAACACTCAAATAATATATTTTCATCTCTAAATTCTCCTTTAAAGGTTAAATGGAAATTTAAAACTTCATCGTCAATAGGCACGTCTCCGATTGTTTCTAATGGTATAATATATGTTCCAACACTTGATGGAAGAATCGAAGCATTTAATATAAAAAATGGGCATAAAAGTGGGAAAATTAAAACAAACATTGGCATAATTGCCGCTCCAATTTTTCATAAAGGCAATCTTTATTATGCAGTGAGTAAAGGAAGAGATACTTTCTTGTGTTATAATGTTTCTAAAGGAAGGCATCTCTGGAAAAGGGAATTGGGGTTTATAGAAGCTTCGCCTGTCATTAATGAGGATAAAATTTTCATTGGAACTCTTAATGGAAAAATATTCTGCATAAACAGCGAGGACGGAGAAATTTTATGGCAAACTGATGTAGATGATTCAATATATTCTTCCCCTGTTGTTGTGGAAAATTTTTTAATAGTATGCACTATGAGTGGAAAGATTTATCTATTCAACAGTTCGAATGGAGAAAAACTCTGGGAAAAAGAAATAAAGAGTAGTATTTTTTCGTCTCCTTCTGTAAACGATAATACCATTTTTATAGGGACAATTGGGAAAATCTTCTATGCTTTAAATATGGAAAACGGTGACATAAAATGGGAATTCAAAACAGAAGGGAAAATTTATTCCACTCCAGCAGTAAATGAAACTATGGTTATGTTTGGTTGTAATGATAAATTTTTATATGCCATTGACCAGAAAAATGGAAAACTTTTGTGGAAATTTAATTCTAATGGATTAATAAATGCTTCTCCCGTCATTGCTGGTAAAAGTGTGTATTTTGGCTCATTGAATCACGATATATTTGAACTGGATATAAGTAATGGTGATTTAAAATGGAAATTTAGAGCATCAGGTAAAATAAAATGTTCACCCGTAATTTATAAAAATTATTTAATCGTTGCGTCTGAGAAAAGGGAATTATTTGTGTTTTCTGGTAATAATGAAAAAAATGGTTCTTAAGTAATATGAGATATCTTATATTAACTTTATTTGTTATTGGTATCATTATTTTCATTGCTAATAGTTATACTAAATTTAAAAAAAATGCTTCAATAAAAGGGGTTGTTTACATCGAAATAAATAGTGATAAAGTAAAACCAATAAGAAATCTACCAATATATTTAATTAAAGGCGAAATAAGAGACCAAATTGAGAATATGAAAGAAGATTATCGTAATAACATCCTTACATTAGAAGAGCAGGTTAAACTTTATAAAAAATATTATAATGAAAAAGAAGAAATACTTGAAAGAGATTTAGTAACGTTAAAGAGTTTGGAATCGATAAACAAGAAGGATAATTTATATTATGAAATAAAAAAGAAGTACGAAGGTGAGAAAGAAGGAAGAAACCAATTATATAAAAAATATTACGGTTTGCTTGAAGAATTTTCCTTCAAAAGGTCAAAATATAATGAATTGTTTGAAGAATTGATAAATAAGAATTTTTACAGAAAGACAAAAACCGACGACAGAGGAAGATATACATTTAAAGATTTTCGAAGGGGGCATTATTATGTATATGCGATTGAAGGGAGTTTGGTCAATACAAATGTATGGTTTATAGAAGTAAATTTAAACGAAAATAAGGTTATTAATCTATCCAAGAAAAACGCTGGGGATATATTTAGATAAATGTTATTAAGTAAAATCTGATATATAATGGTTCATAAGTATTTTACGGTTTTTAATTTCTTGAAAATAATATTTTTAATTATTAAATTTTTTAAGTAAAACTATCTTTGTGATTTTAGTTCACTTTCAATGTTTTTGGATGAACGGAATAAATTTATTTAAAAAATAATTTGTAAAAATAAATGAAAACCTCTAAAAGATTACTTTCATATTTCATTCCTTACTGGAAAAGAATTCTTTCCGGGATTATTGTGACAGTACTTGTTGGATTTTGTGAGACTATATTTGCTTCTGGGTGCGGAATTCTTGTTAATGGTCTTACTACAATTAGTGCAAGTGTCAGAGAAGGTAGAGGAATTTTTGGTGATATTACTATTGGTTATGATAGGATACGAACATTTAATATTACAATTTCAGGATATAACGAAGCTTTGTATTTTGTTTTAATTATTGGACTTTTTATTTTGGGTCTGGTTATTGTGAAATCTATTTTAATTTATGCTAAGGAATATCTTATGGCATCGGTTACCCAGAAAGTATTAAGAACTATTAGGGTTAGTTTATATAGTCATATCATTTATCTTCCAATGCTGTTTTTTGACCGTGAGAAGACCGGAAGTATGATGAATAAAATTACTTATGATGTTTCTAATATTGAAAATAGTTTTAGTACTTGTGTAACAATAATTCAATCAATTTTATTTACTGTAATCTTTATTGGATATATGTTTTTTATTCAGTGGCAGCTTACACTTATGGCAATTGTTATGTTTCCAGTTTCGGGGTATGTTATAAAATTATTCAGTACTAAATTCCGGGTAATAAATAAAAAGTTGACCGAACATCTTTCTGAAGTTAATTCGTATATTCTTGAAGCTCTATCTTCAATAAAGATAGTGAAAGCTTACACAAAAGAGGATTATGAGAAAAAGAGATTTCGTGATAAAATGGATAAACATTATTACTTTAGTATAAAATCTGTGAAACTTACTGCATTCTTAAAGCCAATTAATGAAATAATTAGTCTTGGTGGTATGATTTTAATAATAGGATTTGCCGGGTATAGAATGGTAACCGGACAGATGAATATGGGAGAACTTACTGCTTTTCTTGTTCTTCTTACGATGGCATATAAACCTGTTAAGGGGCTTGGCGACGCTCCTAATGTTGTGCAGAGGGCTCTTGCCTCCGCTGATAACATCTTCTCATTGATTGACAGAGAACTAGAATCCACGCCAACTATGAATGGTAAATTGGATATAGGAAAAATTAAGGGTGAGATAATATTTGATGGAGTAAATTTTACTTATAATGGGAAAGACATAGTTCTAAAAGATATGAGTTTTAAAGTCCAGCCGGGAGAAACTGTCGCACTTGTTGGTCTATCAGGGGCTGGAAAAAGCACAATAATTAATCTTATTTTGAAGTTTTATATTCCAAGTGGTGGGAAAATATTTGTTGATGGAATGGATATACGGGATATTACTATTAAATCATTACGTTCGCAGATAGGAGTTGTTCCTCAAGAGACGCTTCTTTTTTCGGGAACAGTATTAGAAAATATAAAATATGGTAATCTTGATGCAACGGATGAAGAAGTAATAAATGCAGCAAAAGCTGCAAATGCACATATATTTATTGAGAATTTGCCTGATCATTATCAGACCGAAATAGGTGAAAGGGGTGTCAAGTTATCGGGTGGAGAGCGTCAAAGAATATCGATTGCACGGGCAATTTTGAGTAATCCAAGAATTTTAGTGCTTGATGAAGCGACATCCAATTTGGACTCTGAATCTGAATTACTTATTAGAGAGGCGACGGATACCCTTATGAAAAACAGGACTTCTTTTGTCATTGCTCACAGATTATCCACTGTTCTGAATGCAGATAAAATCCTTGTTATAGATAAGGGTAAAATTGTTCAATCCGGAAAACATCAAGATTTAGTTAATCAGAAAGGTATATATAAAATTTTATACAATCAGCAGTTTTATTCGTTACGGAATGAATCTACTACTTAATAAAGAACAAATAAAAAGGATTTTAATAATACAGTTTCGTTTTATTGGGGACATAATATTATCGACCCCACTAATAAAGATACTCAGGGAGTCATTCTCTCATAGTCACATTGCGTTTCTTGTAGAGAGAGCACCTGGGGAAATCCTCGAGAATAATCCCCATCTTGATGAAATTATATATTACGACAAAAGAAAAGATGACGTCATTGGTTCTTACAAATTTTTTCGTTCACTTAAAAATTGGAAGTTCGACCTTGTTATAGATTTGGTTGGAACGCCTGGAACCGCGTTTGCCACGTATTTTTCCAAAGCAAAATACAGAGTCGGTTATAATGTTCGCATTAGAAAATATGCTTATAATTTAATAACTTCAGACGATGCGGTCGAAAGATATAGTGCTCTTAAAAAACTTGTCCTGCTTAAAAGAATTGGCATTACAAAAGAAGAACATAAATTATATTTATCTATAAATGAAAACCATAGAAAATTTGCCGAAGATTTTTTTAAACTTAATGATATCAATGATGGTAAATTGAAAGTATTTTTGGCTCCTAATTCAAGAATTTCCACAAAAAGATGGACAAAAGAAAAGTTTGCATCGCTTGGTGATTTACTTATTGAGAAATACGATGCTTACGTTATTATGCAGTGGGGAAATTCTGAAGAATTGAAATATACAAGAGAAATTATTAAGTTAATGAAGAATAAACCTATTCTGATGCCGAAAGTTATGTTAAAGGAAATGGCTGCTGTTCTTGAAAAGTGCAATTTGATGATTACCTGTGATTTTGGTCCAAAACATATCGGGACTGCGGTCGGAATTCCTACTATAACAATATTTAGTTCGTCAAAGGATATTGTATGGAATCCGCCAGAAAGAGAAAAGTTTGCTGTGGTTAAAGGAATCGTCGAATGTATCAATTGCGGGTTGAATGATTGTAAAGATATGAGTTGTATGAATAAATTAACAGTTCAAGATGTAGAAGATACAATTTTAAAAATCAAGCAGAATGGTTATCTTTTAATATGATATATCCTTTGTATTCGCCGATTCGTTTTCCAAACTTTTTTTCGATATAATCGAGCAATTTTCGCTTGAAACTTAATTTTGGATTTTTTAAAGGAGTGTAAAGAAATTCTGATTTTTCATTTTTAATTCTTTCATTCATAACTTTTGGGTGGGAATCTCCAAATAATTTTAGTTCATTTATGTTGCTGTAATCATATTTTTGTAATGTGCCAAATTTTTTCTGAACAAATTCTTTGCTATGCCATAATGTATGAAAGAATCGTTGTTTATCCATCATTATTTTTGGGTTTTTTACCCATCCATAATGATAAATGTATGCGTCGATGAGTTTTACTCTTAATTTTTTATTTTTAATTCTGAAACCTTGTGCGTCTTTATAAGAGGTAACGCCGATGTCATTTCTGATTATTCTAACCTCTCGGCGATACCAACGACGAGAGACACCATAATATTTATAATTTCCGTAGAAATGAGTATAATTAAATAAAATTCCTTGAACTTTTTTGTCATTAAGAAAATTTTCCATAGATTCTTTTATTACGGAAAGATATTTTTCATGAACAACTTCGTCTGCCTGAATGTAAAAGCACCAGTCACCAGTGCAGTGGTTGAGTGCAATATTTGTTTGTTGAGAGAGAACTTCGCCGCCTTTTGTCAGCGTTTTATCCCATACTGTCTGAATGATTTTGATTTTGTCTGAGTGAATCGATTTTATTAAATTGAGCGTATCGTCTTCAGAATCTCCTATAGCAATGATAAATTCATCGCAGACGGGTAATATGGAAGTAATCGACTCTACGACGGGATAATCGAATTTAATTGCGTTTTTTACGAATGAAAAACCACTTATTTTCATGGATTTTGGATATTATTTAAAAATTTACTTTAAATAAGTATATATATAATTTTTAGGTTTTCTCCAAAATTGGTGTATAAAAAACAGATTAATTTTATCATTAATCTAAAATAATCATTATATTAAAGTTCATGTTATATTATTTATTATTAGAATTGAGCTGTCAAGGTTTCGCCGAAGGTGAACTTGTATAACCTTGACAGCGATTAAATAATAACTTTTTATTTAGGGGATTGAGAAAAAAATTCTCAATCCTCTTATAGGCAATATTGTTTTGTCTTTTACAATAATCATTTTTTATTAAAAATACACCACCATTTTTGGATATGAACCTAATTTTTTAATTAAGAAAATACAAACGAAACTAATATAATAAAAAAGGTAAATAATTCAAATAAAATATGAATATACATATAATAGATTAGTAGAAAGAATAAAAGGTGATTATGTTATCCGTTTCGATAATAGGGCATAATGAAGAGCATTGCCTTGATAGGTGTTTAAATAGCATAAAAGACGCTGATGAAATCATATATGTTGACTGTGAAAGTTCTGATAAATCCATTGAGGTTGCAAAGAGATATACCACTAAAATTTACGAAAGGGAAAATAATCCAAATATTAATGTTAATAAATCTTTTGGTTTTACAAAAGCGACAAAAGAGTGGTTATTATATATAGATCCTGATGAATTTGTAAGTGAGGAATTGTTTGAAGAAATAAAGAAGGTTATAAATTCAAACTCAAAGTTCGATGGGTATTATATACCTCGTAGAAATTATTATTTTGGGAAATGGTTAAAAAGAGGTGGAAAATATCCGGATAATCAATTGAGATTGTTTAAGAGAGATAAAGGGGAATTTCATTGTATCCATGTTCACGAGAAAATGAAAATAAATGGGAACGCTGGATATTTGAAAAATCCAATTCTTCACTATCCATATGAAACAATTTCTCAATATATAAAGAAGTTTGATTTTTATACATCCTTTGAAGCAAATTTTCTATATAGTAATTCTGTTAATATTAATTTTTTTAATACATACAAATGGATAATACATAAACCGATTATCAGATTTATGAAGAGATATATATTAAAACTCGGGTTTTTAGATAGTTTCCCCGGTTTATTTGCAGCGTTAGGTGATTGTGCTGTATATATTGTAACATATATAAAATTGTGGGATATATATAGAAGTGAAGAAATTAAATAATGTTTATTGTGCTTTTAAAATAAATCAAATTTTTATTTCCACATAAGGACAATAAGATATGAAAAAGAACGTAATAAAAATAATATTATTATACCTAATATTTTGTGCTTTTCAATTATCATTGGGCGAAGAAAAAGATTCAAGAATCCAAATTATAAGTGCAATGAAGGAAGAACTAAATAGGTCGATTGAAAAGTTGAAAATGGAAGATTTTGAATCACCTTATTTCATAAGTTATTGGATTAAAGAGGAACAGTCAGTTTCCATATCCGGTAAGTTTGGCTCAATTACTTCAGTTGCGGATAGAACGAATAGGTCGGTTTATGTTGAAGTTCGAGTAGGTGATTATAAGTTTGATAACACCGAAAGGAAAGACCGCGGTTATGATTTTGGTAGTTTTGGGCTTATTCCAATGTCTTCTTACACTGTTCCACTTGATAATGATGAAATGGCTATCAGAAACGTTTTATGGTATCTTACGGATATGAAATATAAAGAAGCGCTTGATAATTACTTGAAAAAGAAAGGAGAAAAGATTTTTTCTGTCGAAGAGGAACAGGTGGATGATTTCTCAAAAGAAGATAAACATATATTTTATGGAGAGAAAAAAGAACTAAAATTAGAGAAAGAGAAATGGATAGAAATTATTAAAAAAATATCTGACTATATAGGGAAAATAAATGGACTTTATGAATCTGAAATGGATTTATCCGCAGAAAAGGTTCTGAGTTATTTTGTTAATTCAGAAGGTTCAGAAATTGTTGACGAGTATGTTTATTATGCAATTGATATTTCTGCAAATGCGAAAGCAGATGATGGTATGTCTCTAAGAAATTTTAGAACCTATAAAATGACAGATTATAATGAGATTCCAACTTATGAAAAACTTAAAAAAGATACAGAAGATATGGTAACGGAACTTTTTGAACTTAAAAAAGCCGAAGAGATGAAACCTTATACTGGACCCGCCATTCTTGACCCAAGCGTTACAGGGGTTATTTTTCACGAAGCAATAGGTCATAGACTTGAAGGAGAAAGACAAAAAAGGGAAGAGTCAGGACAGACGTTCAAGGGTAAGGTTGGTGAAAAGATTATTCCTGAATTTTTAACCGTCATAGATGACCCGACACTTGATAAAATCAGTGGTAAATCGCTTTTTGGACATTATGAGTTTGACGATGAAGGAATTCCTGCTACAAAAGTTGTGTTAGTAGAAAATGGAGTATTAAAAGATTATCTGCTTTCCAGAACCCCCATAAAGGACTTTAGCAATTCTAATGGTCATGGAAGAAGCGATGGTTCGCCATATCAAGGTGACCCTGTTGGAAGAATGTCAACAATCATAGTAAAGTCCAATAGAGAATTTTCCTATAATGAATTAAAAAATAAACTAATTGAAGAATGCAAGAAACAAGGCAAACCTTATGGTTTTATAATAAAAAGAGCGACTGGCGGTGAGACATATACTCAAAGAGGAGGGATGCAGGCATTCAAGGAATCACCCGTTCTTGTCTATACTGTTGATGTGAATACTGGAGGGGAAAAATTGGTTAGGGGAGTTGAAATCGTTGGAACGCCACTTGCCAGTGTTAATAAGATTATCGCATCAAGTAAAGAATTAGATGTTTTCAATGGATACTGCGGTGCGGAATCTGGCATAATACCTGTATCGTCAGTTGCTCCCTGGGTATTAACGAGCGAGGTTGAACTGCAAAAAAATTCTGATAGAAAAAGCAAACCTCCAATGTTACCAGCACCGTTTTTTGACAAATAATGATATAATTTAAGCGTTTAAAAAAATAAATTTTATTTCGCTGAATTTTAGATTAATGTGATTAATGATATTTCAGGTGGGACGTTCAATCTGAATGGAGGACCTACGAATCCTATACCATTGTTTACGTATAAATATGACTTATCTTTCTTAAATAATCCGCTGATATAATGAGTTACAAACATTACGATGTTTAAAGGCATACCAAAAAATGGAATTGAAATCTGTCCTCCATGCGTATGACCAGATAATATTAAATTTACGTTTCTTTTAACTGCTTCATCGAATATATCTGGTTGGTGGGATAAAAGAATTTTAAATGACTCTTCAGGTATGTCTTTAAGGGCTTTTTTCAAGTTGGGTTTTATTGGATACCATAGGTCTTCCGTTCCTGCAACATAAAATTCCTGTCCATTGTATGATAATTTTTGATTTTCTTCGATTAATATGTTTAGGTTTGCACTTTTTAACTCTTTCACAATTAATTCACGATTAACCATATTATCGTGATTACCAATACAGGAATAAATCCCAATGTTTGCTTTTAATTTTGAAAATGCTTCTATACAAGGGTATATATATCTTTCGGAATTTAAAATATAATCTCCCGTTAAAACGATAATGTCAGGATTTAGTTTATTGACTATCTTAACTGCTTCAACAATTTTTTGTTTTCTAAGGTATATACCTGCATGTATATCACTTAACTGGGCAATTTTGAGTCCCTTTAATTTAGCGGGAAGATTATAGAATTTTATCCTATTTGTAGTAATTTCAAATTCTGAACTATCCATCGCAACACCATATAGGGAACCAAATATCGGCGGTAGCGCAAGACCTGCTGATAAGCCCTTCAAAAATTTTCTTCTTGATTCTGAGAAATTTGTTTCTGTTTTTCTTGCTTTTTGTATGAATAGTTTTTTTACAATATAATAAAAAGATTTATAAATCAGCAAAATTATATCTTTTATCATAAAAATGAGAAATAAAAGTATGGACATTCCAAACCATACTCCACTTGGGTAGAAAAAAGTATAGAATGCAAAATCGGAGTGTTGATTTGGTTTGGAATCGTAAAAGAATATTATAAATATGAATGATAAATTAAAATAAGTTATTATCGTTAGAAGAGTAAAGGATAATATACGTTTTATTTTTAAATTCTTGAAGAACTCTGAAATAAATTTATATACCTTAACAGTTAAATATGTCTGAATTAAGATAAATGAAGTTATGACAATTAGATGAAACATTAAATTACAGAATAAAAATAATTTTAGTTAATGAATTTTATTGTGCAGATTTTGCGCATCTGAAACCAATATCGTCTTCATTAAAGTTAATAGGTTTTGAATTTCTGTATGTCGTCGTCAATGATTCAGGAGTATTTTTCCAAGACCCACCCCTTGTTACCTTTGTTCTATCGGATTCGTTTATAATTGGTCCCTGGGGATTATTATAAGGAGAGTTTTTATAGTAATTTGACGAATACCAATCGTTAACCCACTGCCATACATTTCCTGACATATCATTAAGTTCATAAGGGCTTCTTCCGCTTGCGGTATTAAGATTTTTACCATTATAGAAGCCAACAGGAGAAGTTGTGCTGAATCCGTCTTCAGCATAATTAAAGGTTTGGAAGTTTGCCCTGAATTTACCCCCATAATCTGGTGATATATCACCCCAAGGGTATTTTCTTTGAGTTGATCCTTTTGCTGCTTTTTCCCATTCTGCCTCTGTCGGAAGTCTTTTACCAGCCCATTTCGCATATGCCATAGCCATATTCCAAGTTACTCCCATAATTGGATATCTTGGACTTAGATTTGCGCGTTCAGGCCATTGATAATATGGGAAACTTGATGGAGTATATGTTGTTGATTTGTATTGTGCTAACCAAAATTCAAGATATTCTCCATTTGTTACAGGATTTTCATCGATGTAATATGCGTCAAGGTAAACGGAGTGAGCAGGAAAGGAATTTTGTAAATCATAGTTAGAACCCATTATAAATTCACCTGCAGGTATATATATCATTCCTTTGTCAGGTTCAAATATCAGTTGTAAGTAGGAAACCACTTCTTTTTTGTTACAATTAAAGATTTGAAAAATTACAAAAAATCCAAGTATCCATTTTCGAGTTTTCATACAAATTATTATATATTAAAAACACTCTAAAATCAATAAAAATTATATAATGAAAATTATGTCATTAGTTAATATAATTTAAGTTTCTATAAAAAGTTCTTCTATTTTTTTAGTAGTATTTTGATAATGACTTCCCTGCCAATA
>CAZBIT010000002.1:0-17408 GCA_964491835.1 uncultured bacterium | reverse complement strand
ACTATTCAATACATCCACGGCAGGATAATGATTGGCATTTGATAATCTTCTTGATAAAACGATATGTCCATCAAGTATTGACCTTGTAATATCAGAAACCGGTTCACTTAAATCATCCCCTTCCACCAATACTGTATATATTCCAGTAATACTACCCTTTTTAGTTGCTCCGACCCTTTCCATAAGTTTTGGTAAAAAGGCATACATAGAAGGAGGATAACCTCTTGTAGTTGGTGGTTCGCCAATAGAAAGCCCAATTTCTCTTTGTGCTATGGCAATTCTACTTGCAGAATCCATTAAAAGCATAACATCCATCCCTTTATCACGAAAATATTCAGCAATAGTAGTCGCTGTCATAGCACCCTTTATTCTCAACAGGGCTGGCTTATCATTTGTTTCGACAACTACTACTGCACTTTTCAAACCCTCTTCTCCAAGGTCTTTTTCAATAAATTCCCTAACTTCTCTACCTCTTTCACCAACTAAACCGATTACCGTTAAATCAGCTTTGGTATTCCTTGCTATCATACCTAACAAAATTGACTTTCCAACTCCTGAACCAGAAAATATTCCAACCTTTTGTCCTTTTCCAAACGTATGTAAAGTATCAATTGAACGAATGCCTGTAACAATATATTCAGAAATTCTCTTTCTATCTAATGCTTTTGGAGGGGTATTGTCAATTGGATATTTCACTCCATTTCTAATTGGACCTTTCTCATCGATGGGTTCTCCTAATCCATCTACTACTCTTCCAATGATATCATCACTAATTTTAATAAAGAAGGGCTCCCCAGTGGTTAAAACTTCCGAACCAGGTGCAATTCCCTTTAAATTGCTTAATGGCATAAGAAGAACTTTATTTCCCCGAAAACCAACAACTTCAGCATAACCTTCAACATCACCTGCACTACTCTTAATAATACATTTTTCACCCATTCTGACTTGTGGTCCAATAGATTCATATACAAGTCCTATAACCTTATTTATCCTGCCTTTACACCTGATAAAATCGTGCTCATCAATTAGATTGCTATATCTTTTAAAAAATCCTTTATTTAACTGAACGTTAACTTCCATAATTTTTCTCTTTTAATAACATATTTTCAAGTTCTTTAAGTTTTGTTTCCAATCGTGCATCAATTTCACCTACATTTGTTTCCAATAAGCATCCACCTTGCGTTATTTTTTCATCGGGTTCCATCTTAAAATTTTTTATATCCTTTAATGTAATTTTTAGTTCATTCTCATATACTTTTATCGTATTATAATCCTTTGGATTCAATTTAAGAATTATATTTGTCTCATTTGAAATGAAACTAAGGGATTCTTTGATAATATTTAAAATAATTGTATTATCTTCTTCAACCTCTTTTTTAATAATCTTTTTTACGATTAGATTACATAATGCTAAAATTTCATTTTCGACATTGATTAAAACTTGTTCCTTTTCTGAAGAAATTTTCTTTATAATTTGAAAAAAATCATCCAATATAGGTTTTATTTCATCTTTACCATCTTTTTTTCCCATTTCGCTTCCATTTGAAAAACCTTGTTTATATGATACCTGCTTTCCTTTTTCAAATTGTGAATAAAGAGTTTCTTTTTGTCCTTCAAGTGCTATTGAAACCTTTTTATTAATCTCCTCATTTAATTTCCGTTCAACTTCTTCTCTTTTTTTCTTTTCTTCTTCCTCTTTTCTCTTTTCTTCCTCTTTAATTGGGTCTATTATTTCTTCTAAAACAAAATCTTCGGAGAGTCGTATTTTGCGTATTGGTTTTGAGGATTTAATAACATTATGCAACAATTTCCTCTTCTCCTCCTCTTCCAGAAATAACAATTTCACCCTCTTCCTCAAGTGTTCTAATGACTTCAACTATCTTCATTTGCGCTTCTTCAACATCTTTTAATCTTACAGGTCCCATAAACTCAAGTTCCTCTTTAATTAATCCAGACGCCCTTTCTGACATATTTCTAAATATTGTATCTTTAACTTCATCGGTGGAGACTTTCAATGCTAAAGAAAGTTCCTTGGAATCAACTTCACGAAGAACCCGCTGAATAGAGCGGTCGTCAAGAAGTGTAATATCTTCAAAAACAAACATAAGGTTCTTAATTTCTGTGGCAAGTTCAGGATTTCTCTTTTCTAAATCACCAAGTATAGTTTTTTCAGTTGACCTACCGGCAAGGTTCAAAATTTCCGCAACTGATTTAACTCCACCCGCCGCGCTAAGTTCCTGCCCAAACACCGTCTCTACTTGAGATTCTATAATACTCTCTATATCAGCAAGTAAATCAGGTGAAATTTTCCCCATAGTGGCAATTCTATATGCTACTTCGCTTTGGATCTCAGGGGGTAAATCTGCAATTATTTGCGCAGTCTGTTCTGGTTCAAGGTTTGCAAGTATTAATGAAATAGTTTGAGGATGTTCATGCTGGATAAAGTTCAACAATTGATTCGGGTCAACCTCTTTGAGAAGTTTAAATCCACTCACATGAATTGCAGATTCAACTTTTGAAACAATCTCATGGGCTTTTCTTGGACCAAGTGCCTTTTCAAGAAGAACTTTTGCATACTCAATCCCACCTTGAGATATATACTCCTGAGCCATTATCATTTGATAGAACTCTTCAACAACCGCTTCCATAACCGTTGAAGGAACATCCTTCATATTTGCTATTTCGATTGATAATTTTTCTATGTCTTTATCCTTGAGATTTTTGAAAATCTGGGAAGCTGCTTCTACACCTATTGCGATAATAAGTATAGCAGCCTTTTGTTTTCCTGTTAGATTTTCAACTGAAATTTCCATTTCTTATTATTTCTCCTTTAAGTTTTTTCTTCCAAAAGCCATGTAGCGAGTAAGGAAGCCACATTCTCAGGTTTATCACGGGCAAACTTTGCTACCTGGTCGAGCATCTGTGCTCTTCTCTGCGCTTCGGCAGAAATTTCTTCTTCTATGGCTTCCGCCTCTATATCAATGGCTGGTTTGGGTTTAGGTTTTGGTAACAACATATCAAGGCTCTTAAATATCGACCTTAATACTATTAAAAATATTATTCCTGCAAAACTTAACAATGAATATCTGATAATTTTGCCCATCAGTTCTTGCCTTTTTTCCGCCCTTATACGTGATTCTTCCGCTTCCCTTGCGGTTGTATCAAAAGCAAACTGCACCACCTGAACCTGATCTCTTCGAGTTTCATTATATCCTATAGACGCCATAATTGAATTTCTTAAATCTTCTAATTCCTGTTGAGTCCTTCCCGTATCCACAGTAACAGAAACTGAAATCCTCTCGATTTTCCCATATTTATCTTTAACCTCTTGAATAATTTTATTTATTTCATAGTTAATAATTGAACTCTCTTCTCTTGATGGAGTTCCAACAGTATCCGAAACTGTCCCTGCAGATTCACTTCTATCTTCACTTCTGACAATCTGACTACCAGGAGCGTATGTTTCGCTTGAAGAAGAAATTTCTTTGAAATTCATATCAACTGTCACTCTCACAATTGATTTCCCCGGTCCTAATACAACATTAAGCATAGATTCCAATCCTGCCTTAATTCTTTTTTCTACCTCATTCTGAATCTCAATTTGATTCGCAGTCATTAAATAAACTTCTTCTCGGTTCAATTCTTTAGACAAATCATTGCCATAAGAATCTACGATACTAACGTTTTTAATTTTAAGCCCTTCCACACTCATAGCAATTGTCTTTGCAATACTATGTATGTTTTCACGGGTAAGTTCAGCACCTGCCCGAATGGTTAGGACAACCGATGCAGTTGTTTCCTTTTGGTCCTCCTTAAATAATGCTTCTTCAGGTAAAACGATATTTACACGGGCTCTTTCAACATTTTGTATATAACGAATTGTCCTTGCAAGTTCCTCTTGGAGGGCTCTGCGATAATTGATTTTTTGAATAAAATCAGTTATTCCAAGATTTGGTCTATCAAATATTTCATATCCAATACCTGCTTGAGAAATTATTCCTTGAGAGATAATATCAAGTCGTAATCCAGTTTCCTGTCCTTCTGGAACAAGAATTGCCGTTCCATCTGTCTCAAGTTTATATGGGATATTCTGTCCACTAAGTTTTTCTCTAATTTTCTGAGCATCTTTGGGGTCTAAATTAGAAAAAAGAACTACATAATTTTTCTGGCTCGCCCATAACATTAACAATATAATTGTGATAATACTACCAATAGAAACCAGAAAAATAATAAATCTTTGAGGAGAATTTAATTTCTTAAATACACTCCTAAGTTGATTTAAGAATTGTCTAAAAAATTCAAACATAATAAAGAATTTCTTTTATAATAAAATATTGTTAATTAAAAATGAAATCTCCGATTAGGTATGAACAAATTATATTTGCATCCTCATAATTTCTCGGTATGCATCAATCATCTTATTTCGTATTTCCATCATCAATTCAAAACTCGTCCCTGCTTTTTCAACAGCAATCATAACGTCATGAATATCCTTAATTTCTCCAGTCATAAGTTTTTCCACAGATTCCCCGGCAAATTTCTGAGCCTGGTCAACATCTTCGATAAATTTCTTTAACGTCTGCTCAAAACTTACTTCTTTTTTCTGTTGACTTTTTGCTGTATCCTGAGCATCAGGAAGTTTAATCGGGGAAATCTGCTTATTTATTTGAGAAATCTTATTCATATATTAATAAACTCCTTTTTTATATTTCCAATGCTTGCTGCATCATACTTTTTGCAGCATTAATTGCAGTAACATTAGCTTCATAAGCCCTTGTTGCTACGAGCATATTGACCATTTCCGTTATCATATTAACATTGGGATAAGCAACGAAACCATTTTCATCGGCATCGGGATGGTCTGGGTCATAAGCAAGACGAGGTGGTTTATCATCTTTTAGAATCCCATCAACATTTACTCCTTGGGCATATTCTTCTCTCACTTCTCGAAATGCTTCATTATCAATGTGCCATTTATTTGTCTTTTTAACTCGTAAGAATTCTTCTCTTAAAATATTCCAAAATTGAGCCCTTTTTGCAGGACTCAATATAATCTGCTGCCTTCTATAAGGTCCCCCCTCTTCGGTGCGCGTTGATTCTGCATTTGCAATATTACTTGCAATTATGTTTAACTTAGTTCGCTGAGCAGTTAAACCAGTAGCACTTATATCAATTGCTGCAAACAATCCTTTTATCGACATATTTCCTATAAATATTTATTATCCCTTAAAGTATATTACCTTATTTATGCTATTCAATTACCTAATTACTTCTCCCCTTATAGCTGATTTTAATCTATTAAATACATTTTTCATTAAAGTAGATGCACTCTGATAATTAATTTGATTTTTTGCAAGTTCAGCCATTTCTTTATCTATATTTACATTATTTACACCACTTGCAAGAGACCGGTCATCAGGAACAACGTATTCTGGTTTTACTTTTTCTATTTTTCTTCTACCAAATTGAAAATGCTTTTCATTAGTCACATATCCCTTTACTTTTTTTTCAGCAAGGGCTTCTTTTAATTCCTCTTCAAAATTGACTTCTGACCTCTTGAAATTAGGAGTATCCACATTTGCAATATTATCAGCAATGGATTTCTGCCTCATTGAATATGCTTTCAATCCTTTATGAAGAAGGGGTATGTCAGTTTTTCTAAAAATAAATTGTGGTATATCCGTTATACCCATAACAATTTCCTAAAAGATAACTAAATTTGAATATTTTATGTGCAATTAATATGCCATAAAATTAAAAATTCGCAATAAATTAAGAAAATATAAACCAAATATTATTAATAGAATATATTTATTGCGAATTATCTAATAATAAAAACTTGAAAAATATGGAAAAAGTTTCCTCAAAAGTCGGATATTATTTCCCCAAATTAACCTTCTTTAAGAAAACAAACGTCAAGTTCACCTTTTTCTTTATATTCGTTTAATTTATTTCTTAATGTTCTAACTGAAATTCCAAGTATTTCAGCTGTTTTTGTTCTATTAAAATCATTATTTTTAAGAGTTTTTAATATTTGTTGTTTTTCCAATTCTCTTAATGTCATTTGAGTATCATCGGAATGAAACTCACTTAAAGAATCAAATCCATCATCTTCAAAAAGAAAATGTTTAATCTGTAAAACCGATTCATTGCTTACGATAATTGCTCTTTCAACTCTATTTTCGAGTTCTCTTACGTTACCGGACCAATCCAATCTCATAAGCAGTGACTCTGCTTCACTTGATATGCCTTTAATATCTCTATTATGTTCTTTATTATATTTATTAATAAAATGTTCAACAAGTAGCGGAATATCTTTTTTCCTTTCCCTCAGTGGTGGGACATGAATAGGAATAACGTTTATTCTATAATACAAATCTTCTCTAAATTTACCCTTTTTAATTTCTTCTTTTATATCTTTGTTTGTAGTGGCAATAATTCTAACGTCAACTTTAATACTTTTCGTATCTCCTACCCTTTCGAATTCTCTTTCTTGAAGAACTCTCAAAAGTTTTGCTTGAAGCCCGGGGCTCATTTCACTAACCTCATCTAATAGGAGAGTTCCTGTATTTGCAGCTTCAAATCTTCCCTTTCTTGTTCTAATTGCACCAGTAAATGCTCCTCTTTCGTGTCCAAAAAGTTCACTCTCCATAATCCCTTCAGGTAGTGCTGCACAGTTTGTTTTTATAAAAGGATTATTCTTTCTTTGGCTATTATAATGAATCGCATGTGCAATTAATTCCTTTCCCGTTCCGCTTGGTCCTTGAATAAATACAGTTGCATCGCTTTCTGAAACCGTTTTAAGCATATCAAAAATCTTCTGCATCTTGGCACTTTTACCCACTATATTATCAAATCCGTAAATACCGCTAATTTCTGAACGAAGGTATCTATTTTCATTTTTGAGTATATGATGTTCAATTGCCTTTTTTATGATTAATTCAATGTGGTCAAGTGAAGATTCTTTCGTTATATAATCATAAGCACCCATTTTCATTGCCTCAACTGCATTCTCAATCGATCCAAATGCCGTTATCATTAATACTTCTGAATCAGGTAGCAAATTTTTTGCCTCTTTTAAAACGTCCATTCCAGAAATTTCCGGCATACGAATATCAGTAATAATTATGTCATATTCAGAATCTTTCATCTTGCAAATTGCTTCATTCCCATTTACTGCTTCATCTGTATTACATTCCATCCTTATTAATATTTCTTTCAGAAAATCTCTTATAAGAGATTCATCGTCAACAATTAAAACATTTACATCCTTTGACATTTTTACCTCTATTTGATAATATAAATTTTTTATTATCTTTTATCAAATTAATTCACATAGGTAAACTTATTTCAAATAATGCTCCTTTACCTTCTTTGCTTTTGACAAAGATTTCACCTTTGTGAATATCAATAATTTTTTTAACTATGGCTAAGCCAAGCCCTGTTCCGCCAGATTTGGTTGTGAAAAATGGACTAAAAAGTTTCTTTTGGACGCTTTGGCTCATTCCCTTTCCATCATCCTCAATGGATATAACCATATTTTTACCACCATTTGCAGTTCTAACTCCAACTAATAATCTGCCCCTTCCTTCAATTGACTCCGCTGCATTTTTGAAAATGTTCAATAAAACTTGCTGAAATAGTTCAGGGTCGAATTGTATTTCAACGCAATCTTTGGGGAAATTTCTGATAATATCTATTCTTTTCTTATCCTGTTCCAATTCTACTTCCATAAGTAAAAGAACATCATCTATTATTTTTATAATATTTGTTTTTTGAAATTTGGGTCTCATTGGTCTGGTATAGAAAAGTAAATTCGCAGCGATTCTGTTCAGTCCAGAAACGCCCTCAATTATTTTCCTTACAAGATTACGTCTTGGGTCGTTTACATCAAGGTCTCTTTCAAGAAGAGCGGCAAATCCACCAATCCCGCCAAGTGGATTTCTAATTTCATGAGCAACATTTGCCGCCATTTCCCCAAGAGCTGCAAGAGTCCTTGCCCGTTGAACTTCTTCTTCAAGTTTTCTTATCTCAGTCATATCGCTGAACACTTCAACTGCTCCAAGAATGTCATCATTTTCATTTTTCACAAGCGAAGTGCTATATTCTACTGGAATTTTCAAACCTTCTTTAGAATTTATTTCTTTCTCAACAGTCACATACTCTTTACCCTCTCTTAGCGTCTTTAAAAGAGAAAAACTCTTATCTATAAAATTCCCATATATATCTTTATAATTTTTTCCAATTACCTCTTGACCTTTCAATCCCGTTATCTGTTGTGCGAAATTATTAAATACGGTGATTTCCCCTTTTAGATTTATAGCAATAATTCCCATCTTTACGCTTTCAAGAATATTTCGAAGATGATTCTTTATAGAATCCATCTCTTTAAGATTTTCTGATAATTCCTTATTCTTATCATCAAGTTCAATATTTAGTTCTTTGACTCTCTGTTCAAGGAGTTTATATGAATTTTCAAGTTTAAGTGTTGTTTCACTAAAAAACTCAAAAGCATTTTTTAAAGCTTTTATTTCTTTTTCTTTTAAGCTTTTTCTTTGTTGCATATATTTGAGTTTTTTTATTTATTACACTAAAATTGTGATGCAAAAAAATAATATTTAAATTTATTATGTAGGGACAATCCCAGGATTGTCCTTACATCATCACTAATTTTATTCCTATAATTTCTTAATTATTATAACATTAATTATTATATTGTAACTTTCAAGTTATTAATAATTTTTTTCAAACTAAAAGAGAGAAAAACCTTTCTCTATTTGAAAATCGACATAATTTTTTAAATCCTATATTTTTCAGTTCTTCAATAGTTTCTTCGAAATGCCATCCAACCTCGGAAGGATTATGTGAATCTGAACCAAGAACGATTGGAATATCCAATTCATGGGCTTTGATGAGTATTTCATTATTTGGATAAATCTCTCTTGCTTCTTTTCTTAATCCTGATGTATTTACCTCAAGACAAATATCATTCTTTTTAATGGATTCAAGTGCATCTATTGCAATATCAATATATCCATCTTTTGGCTTATAGCCAAACTTTTTTATTACATCAAAATGGGCTATCACATCAAATAACTTTGTCTCTGCCATTTCTTTTATCGTTTTAAAATATTCGCTATACACCTCATTTATATCTCTTTTTTTAAATTCGTCAATATACTTTTCATTATCAATACCCCACGAATCCAAAAAATGAATTGAGCCCAATACGTAATCGAAAGTATTTTCATTGCAAATCTTTTTTACATAATCCAAATATTTTGGAAAATAATCCGCTTCAACTCCAAATTTAATATTTATTTCAGGAAATTTTTTTTTCACATCATCTATCATATAAATATATTCAGGAAACTGAGAAATTGTCATTCGATTTTCTGGGTCATAATCCGGAGGCATTGGAATATGGTCGGCAAAACCTATCTCTTGAAATCCCTTTTTAATAGCTTCAAGAACGTAATCTTCCGGTTCTCCATTAGCATGTTTGCAAAGTTTAGTATGAATATGATAATCAACTAACATAACCTTATCAACTTTCCGGACAAATATCAGTGATTAAAGTATAGGGAAAAAACTGATTTTCAATCTCCGTAAATAACAGCGGACAAATAACCAACAACCCTCCACTTTTCACCTGTAACATCTCCAGAATTTTTATAAAAAAGAACTTTCGAGAATTTTGCACCCGCCAATTTAGATGCATACATCAATGTAATCATCGGTCCACCACCACATGCTTCACATTTATTTTGCTCTAAATCTCTCGATAAGCCTTCAGGGTCAAGGTTATTTACTCTATTTATTACGTTATTATCAAGTTTAACAGCAGTGTCATAATTGTGAAAATGAGAAAGGTCGGTTGATGCAACTAACAAAACATTTTTTTCTTTTAATAATTTACTTAATATCATTCCAAGATATGTGCAGAGATTATAACTCTGGTCACCCATAACTATCGGAAGAATCTTAAATTCCTTTAACACAAACTGTAAAAATGGAAGTTGAACCTCAAGTGAATGTTCGTCGCTATGACCTTTAGATGAAAGAAATAACTTCTCATCTGATTCAACGCATAATTCGGCAAGTTCTCTATCAATCTTTATTTTACCAAGTGGAGTTTCATATTCATCACCGTTATATACTGATGCACCAAGAAAATACTCTCTATGGCTTGGTGCTATAACGATAATAGTTTCGTATTCTTTTCCTTTTAGTTGATTATAAGCTTCCGCAGCAACTTGACCCGAATAAACATAACCAGCGTGTGGTGAAATTAAACCCCATATTCGTTCAGATACTCTTTCCTGTTTTACCGATTTGAAAAGTGAGTTCAAATCTTTTAATAATTCTTCAGAATTTTCTGGATAAAATGAACCTGCGAACATTGCACGTCTCACCTTTAACCTTCTATTCATCTCGGTCATAAAAATTATCCCTTAATTTAAATATATATATTTACCTAATTTATAATTTATAAAAAAAAATTCTTAACCACAAGTATTTTTTATTTTTTGTTAATATAAACTTAAATTTTGTATTTATTTCAACTCACAAATTTTATCAATAAGATTTAAAAAAAATGTCAGGCATAAAATTATACCTGACATTTTGTGGTTGATCTTCTTATGAACTTATAGAAATAGCCCAAATACAAAGCTTTATTATAATCCATAAACTGACAATCAACAAAATCAATATAAAAATCTTTTGCTTAAAAGTCAATTTTCTAAATATACTCTTCTCATAAGAAAGAAATCGCTTTACGAATTGAATCATAAAATTTTAAAATGCAATCTTTAACTATATTTTTACTCTTCCTCTTTCTTAACGACTTCTCCCTTTTTCATACGTTCCGCTATGGACGGGGATTCGAGGTGCCAAGATTAGCGGCTTCCTATTTCTTAGCGACTTCTTCTTTTTTCATACTCGCTTCTATAAATGGCTTAAAAAGGTCAATAGGTATTGGGAAAATAGTGGTAGAATTATTTTCAGCGGCGACTTCAATTAATGTTTGTAGAAATCTCAATTGTATAGACATTGGATTTGTACTCATTATATTGGCTGCATCGGTTAACCTTTGTGCCGCCAGAAACTCACCATCTGCGTGGATAATTTTTGCTTCTCTTTCAATATCTGCTTCGGCTTTTTTCGCTAATGCTCTCCTTAATTCTGGTTCTGTATAGTCAACATTTTTAACCTCGACACCAGAGACCTTTATTCCCCACGGGTCAGTATGGTCATCTATAATCTTTTGCAGTTCTGCATTTATTTTATCCCTATTCGTAATGAGTTCTATAAACTCATTCTTGCCAACTATACCTCTCAAAGTTGTTTGAGCATACTGTGTCGTGCCATAAAGATAATCCCTTATTTCAATAACGCTTTGCATTGGGTCTAAAACTCTAAAAAATATAACAGCATCAACTTTTACAGGAACCCTATCTTTTGTAACCATTTCCTGAGTAGGCACGTCTATAACTTCTGTTCTGATACTCACTCTTCTTTCAACACGTTCAATAAAAGGAATTATTATAACAATTCCGGGACCTCTGGTTCCAACATATTTCCCAAACCTAAATATAACTACTCGTTGATATTCCTTTACTATTTTTATTGCACTCACGAGTAATATTATAAAAAGTCCAACGATTAAAACCATACCTTGTGGCATTATAATCTCCTTTCTTAATATTTATCTTCTTTATTAATAAAAACTTTCAACATTTATTACTATTCAAATTATTAAATATTTCAACCTTTATTTACCATACTTCAAAACTGGATGGTATAATTAAAATAACACATAATACTGCGGAACAAACTAAAGTAAGTTCATCCACAGAAATATTACTCGAATATAAAAAGATTAATGAAACCCAAATAGAAATGTTAATTGCATCAGGAAACTTTTTTAACTTTTAATTTCATACCGTCAACAGATAGAATTTCAATTTTTTCTCCCTTTTCAATTTTTTCGTCACTTTCAGCAGACCATATTTCGCCATGAACAAAAACCTCGCCAATTGGGTCAATTGGTGTATTTGCAACTCCAATCTCTCCAATCAATCCTTCTTTTCCCGTTACAGGTTTTTTTCTCTGAGATTCAACAACCATATACACCGAAAATAGAAAAAAGGCAACGGTAAATATTACCACAGGTAGAATCACTTTCCATGAAATTTGTAAGAATGGAAATGGTGATTTAATTAACATAACTGAACCAAGGGTTAATGAAATTATTCCACTCATTGTCAAAAGTCCATAACTTGTAATTTTAATTTCTAAAATAAATAAAATAATCGCCAATAAAATTAATAAAAGACCCGCAAGATTAATAGGAAGCGTTTGAAATGCAAAAAACGCCAATATCAAACATATCGCTCCTACAACACCGGGAAGTATTGTGCCCGGACTGTATAACTCAAAAAAGATGCCATAAATACCAAGCATCATTAATATATAAGCAACATTTGGGTCACTGATAATATCCAATAATTTATATCGCCAGTTTTTTGTATATTCAACGACCTTTACATTTTTTGTATCAATCTTCTTTTTGCCAAAAACTGTCTCTAATTCTTTGCCATCAATAAGTTTAAGAAGGCTATCGGGACTCGGGCAGATAAAATCTATGACATTATTTTTAAGTGCTTCTCTTTCGGTTATTGAAACACTCTCACGAACTGCCTTTTCAGCCCAAACCGCATTTTTCCCCCTCTTTTCAGCAATAGTTTTTATAAAGGCAACTGCATCATTAACAATTTTGTCATTCATCACAGATGAAGTATCTATAGGTGAACCAATACTTACAGGATGGGCAGCACCGATATTAGTTCCGGGAGCCATAACTGCAACATTTGCGGCAAGAGTAATGAAAACTCCCGCTGATGCTGCACGAGAACCGCTGGGATAAACATAAACAATTACAGGAACCTCAGAACTCAACATACGTTTAATAATTTTTCTCATTGAAGCATCAAGACCACCCGGAGTATCCAACTCTATTATAATACATTCTGCTTTATCCTCATATGCTTCATCTATGTACTTTGAAATATATTCTGAGGCAACTGGATTTATAACTCCATCTAACTTTATTATTATAACTAATTTTTGCTCATCACCATAAGCAACAAAAAAAGATAATAAAAATAAAGAAATAAAAATTAAATTTCTTTTACTTATCACATATAAACCTAATGATTTAAATATTATTTTAAAAGCATTCACTTTTTTTCTAAACACCTCCACCCCAACACACTTCTAAACCCATTATTTTAAATATATAAAAACTTAAATAATTTTTGTTGATGGTCTAAATTCAAAATAAGTTTTTTTACTTCTTCTAATGGCATCATTTATTTTTCTTTTCTTTTTTACGCTCGGCTTCTCGAAAAATTGATGCTTCTTAATCTCCTTTAATAATCCTGATTGAATGCACTTTTTATTAAATCTCCTCAATGCACCTTCAAATGATTCTTTATCTCTAACTTTAACGCCTGTCATTCTTTTTTGGGGCTCCTTTCTATATTAAATAAATATCAATATAATTTAAATTTGCAAATAATTCATAATTAATATAATACATAAAAGTAAAATATACAATAGATAATATTTCTAAAAAAATAATTCAAACTTCAAAACAATATAGAAACCTTTTAATGTATTTTTATGTTAGAGAAAGTAATTATCTGATAAACACCAATTTGATTTTGAATCTTTAAATTATTTTATTGTAATTTTGATAAAAAATAAATATTGACATTATTATTAATATTTATTAATTTAAAATTTAAAATTTTTATACTCATTTCATTTAATTTACTATAAATAAATTACTTATATGGAAAGAAATATCAAAATAAATTATTTACTCACGAGCAATAAAATCGAAAGCATTCCAACCACCGATAAATTTCTTCCCAAGAAAGGAAAATTTCACGAGTTCAGGGTAGCAAGAAATGATGACAGATGTATTCGCTGTCTTGCCTGTGTTCAGCAGTGTGCATTCGAAGCGAATATTTATAATTACAAAGATTTTAAAATTATAAGTGATGATTCACTGTGCGTAGGATGTTATAGATGTGAAGTAATGTGTCCTTCAGATGCTATAACTATAGAAAAGACAGACCAATTCAAAGTAAATGCGAACTGGAAACCAGAGAACATTTATGCCCTTTATAAACAGCGAGACACTGGTGGAATATTAATAACGGGGATGGGGAATGATAAACCATATCCGATTTATTGGGACCATATGCTATTTGATGCCTGTCAGGTAACAAATCCATCGATTGACCCTCTTAGAGAACCGATGGAATTAAGAACATTTTTAGGAAAAAAACCTGATAGACTTGAAATTGTTGAAAAAGATGGCGTTCCCGAAATAAAAACTGAAATTGCACCACAACTCACACTTGAAGTGCCAGTTATGTTCGCTGCAATGTCATACGGAAGTATTAATCTAAATGTGGTTGAAGCAGAAGCAAGAGCAGCAGAAATACTCGGAACATATTACAATACAGGTGAAGGTGGATTACATAAAAAATTATACAGATACGGTGGAAATACTATTGTGCAGGTTGCATCAGGAAGATTTGGAGTGCATAAAGATTACCTTGATGCTGGTTCCGCAATAGAGATAAAAATCGGTCAGGGTGCAAAACCAGGTATTGGAGGACATCTCCCCGGAGAAAAAGTCAACGAAGCAATATCAGAAACCCGTATGATACCAGTTGGAACAGACGCATTATCCCCTGCCCCACAGCACGACATATATTCAATAGAGGACTTAAAACAATTAATCTATGCCTTAAAAGAAGCAACCGAATATACAAAACCTGTCTCTGTAAAAATAGCGGCAGTGCATAACATTGCAGCGATTTCAAGCGGAATTGCTCGTGCTGGTGCCGACATCATCGCTATTGATGGTTTTAGGGGAGGAACTGGTTCCGCTCCAACAATAATTAGAGATAACGTCGGTATTCCAATTGAACCTGCAATTGCTGCAGTTGATGCTCAATTAAGAAAGGAAGGCATAAGAAATCAAGTTTCCATCGTTGCATCAGGTGGCATAAGAAACAGCAGTGACGTACTTAAAGCGATAATTCTTGGTGCAGACGCCGTATATATCGGAACCCCGGTTCTTATGGCTTGTGGATGTACTCTATGTCAAAAATGTCATACTGGAAAGTGCTGTTGGGGAATAACAACGAACGACCCAGTCCTTGCTAAAAGAGTTAATCCAGATACAGCAACTCAGCAAATCGTAAATCTCGTTACTGCGTGGAAACACGAAATTCAAGAATTGATGGGTCTTTTAGGAGTAAACTCAATTGAAAGCATAAAAGGAAGTAGAATGAGATTAAGGGGAGTTGGACTTTCCGACACTGATTTAGATATACTCGGAATTCTTCCTGCTGGAAAATAACAAACTTAAATTTTAATAAAAAATCTAACAATTAAAAATATTAGAGAATATAGTGAAAGTCATTTATCCAAAAGAAGAAACTTGTATAACTTGCAGGTTATGTGAAGTAGGTTGTATTGTAGAACATTCAGAAACAAAAGACCTTTTAAAAGCATTTCTTTATGAATATCCAAGACCTGCTTCAAGAATAATTGTTGAAGAAAATGGCGGTCTTTCTTTTGCCCGCAACTGCAGACACTGTTCAGAACCCGTATGCATTGAAGCATGCTCAAATAGCGCATTGTGGAAAGATGAAGAAACCGGGATAGTATATCTAAACGAAGAAAGGTGTATGTCCTGCTGGATGTGTTTGGCAGTTTGTCCTTACGGTGCAATATCACAAAGAATAGATGAAGAAAATAAAATTCGCAATGTAGTTAAATGTGACTTATGTCCTGATAAAGAAATTCCTGCCTGCATAGAAATCTGTCCGAATTCAGCTTTACTTTTTGAAAATAGAGGAGTAAAGAGTTGGAAATAGTAATAATTGGAAACTCCGCTGCTGGAATAGGAGCAATTGAAGCAATAAGAAAATATGATAATTCATCCAGAATAACCGTTGTATCCGAGGAAAATTATCCGGCATATTCAAAACCGTTTATTAAGGACATTCTGGGAGAAAAAGTTGACTTTGAAAAAATCATTTTCAAAGATGAACAATATTACAAAAAGAAAAACATTAATACAATATTTGGGAAAAAAGCAATTTCCATAAATTCAGAAAAAAAGGTCGTTGCACTTGAAAACGGGAAAAAAATACCCTATGAAAAACTGCTTATCGCAACGGGAGGAAAAACAGTTATACCACCAATAAAAGGGCTTCAAAAAAAGGCGATATTTCAATTTATGACCTATGATGATGCTTTAAAAATTCGTAGTTACATAAAAAAAGACCTAAAATCAAAAAAGAAAATTACCGCAGTCGTAATTGGTGGCGGACTAATCGGATTTAGCGCAGCAGTCGGACTTTCCAAATTAAATGTAAAAATAATTATAGTAGAACTCCTTCCCTATATTTTGAATAGAATATTTGATAAGAAATCTTCAACAATCGCTCAGAAAATATTAAACTCAAATGGAATAGATGTAATAACTAACAATTCCGTTGTATCTGTTAATAGTAAAGGAAATAAGGTTATCGGAGTGACTTTGAAGAATGGTAAAAAAATTCAATGTGATATTGTTATTCTTGCTCCTGGTGTTACACCAAACCTTGAAATCTGCGAAAAAACAAAAATAAAAACAAACAAGGGAATTATCGTTGATAATTATTTAAAAACTAATATCCCCGACATTTTTTCTGCTGGTGACGTTTGTGAAGCTCCAGATGGCTTGACTGGAAAGAACAATGTGGTCGCCATTTGGCCAAACGCATATAGACAGGGATATTTTGCTGGGCTTAATATGATAAATAAGAAACGAGAATTCCCTGGAAGTTTCGTCTTAAACTCAATTGACCTTTTTGGTATTTCTTCCGTTTCAGGTGGAATTTTTGACGTTGACGATAATAAATATGAAATACTCTCGGATAGAAATGACAATTCTTTCAATTATAAAAAGATAATAATTCAAAAAAACAGAATTTTAGGTTATATTTTCATTAATGAAACTGATAAATCAGGCATATTTTACGGTCTTCTGACAAACAAAGTGAATATTAAGAATTTTAAACAGCACTTACTAAAGAAAGATTTTGGATTTGTTTATACTGATGAAAATTTAAGAAAAAATCTCTTTGAAAAACCAGCGTAAATTAAAATTTCAATTAAAAATGATAAACAAAAACACTTTTGATAGCGGAATAAGAAACATATCGGGCTGTGGATTAGTTGGACTAATAAATAAAACTGGGGAAAAAATTACGGGTGAAATAATAATAAAAGCACTGTTGGTTCTCAATGATAGAGGCAATGGTCTCGGT
>CAZBIT010000001.1:0-21818 GCA_964491835.1 uncultured bacterium | reverse complement strand
AGATAGATATATTCATTAATAAAAATGAAAAAGAAAATATGGTAAATTTCATTTTTAATGCAATAAATATAAATAATAGTAATTGATTTATTCCAATAATAATTACAATAGATAATATGTTAAAAATATGATCAGTGTTTCAAAATTATATTGTAATCAATCATTTCATTATGACCCATTGAGATACGGCAGAAAAATAAATGAAAATGACCCATACGCTCATAAACTTTATCTTTCCGCTAATTTAAGAAAACCTGTTGTTGTATGGAGTATGACGAGAACCTGTAATTTGCGTTGCATTCATTGTTACACTGATTCAGAAAACAAAAAATATGATGGGGAACTTACAACTGGAGAAGCAAAATCGATGATAGATGACCTTGCAGAATATCAAATCCCCGCTCTTCTTTTTTCAGGGGGTGAACCCCTGGTAAGAAAAGATTTTTTCGAATTGGCACAATATGCTTATAAAAAAGGATTGAGAATTGTAATATCTACCAATGCAACTCTTATTGATGAAGATACTGCGAAAAAATTAAAAGAGACCGGATTTGTCTATGTTGGAGCGAGTTTGGATGGAATCGATGAGGTAAATGACAAATTTCGAGGGAAAGATGGAGCTTTCAAAGATACAGTGGCTGGAATAAGAAACGCTAAAAATGCAGGATTGAAAATCAGTTTACGAATGACACTTACAAAACACAACGTGAATAACCTTGAAGGAATATTTGATTTCGTTGAAAAAGAAGACGTTGAACGCATTTGTTTTTATCACCTTGCTTATTCTGGAAGAGGTAGAACAATCTCTTCAGAAGATTGCTCAAAAGAAGAAAGCAGGCAAGCAGTAGATTTTATTCTTGACAAAACAAAAGAATTATATAATAAAAATTTGAAAAAAGATATTTTAACTGTGGATAATCATGCAGATGGAGTTTACATATATTTAAAATTATTGAAGGAAGATGAAAAAAGAGCAGAAAATGTAAAGGAACTTTTGGAGTGGAATGGTGGGGGTGCAAATAGTTCCGGGGTTGGAATTGCTAATATTGATTTCTTTGGAAACGTTCATCCAGACCAGTTCTGGACTGATTATTCTTTTGGAAACGTAAAGGAAAGAAATTTCAATGAAATCTGGGAAGATACGTCTGATCCCATTATGGCTGGTTTAAAGAATCGCATCCCACTTTTAAAAGGAAGATGCGGAAAATGTCAATGGGTAAGAATGTGTGGCGGTAGTTTGAGAATTCGAGCCAAATTTATGTATAATGACCCCTGGGCTGAAGATCCGGCATGTTATCTTACTGATGAAGAAATTGGGATACTTACATAAAATTAACTTTTATTTGATTTTTATTCAGAGTTCTTTTTTTATCAAAAAATAAGTTTAAAATTTAACATTGACAAAATTAGATAATGGTTGAAATAGATAATATTGATAAGAGATTGCTTAATATTCTGCAAAATGATTTTCCTATCGTAGAAAATCCTTTTGTGCAAATAGGGAAAATATTGAACATTTCTGAAGATGAGATTATATATAGAATTAAAACGTTAAAGGATGAAAAAAAAGTAATTCGACAGATAAGTCCAATATTTGACTCAAAGAAACTTGGATATAAGAGCAGTTTGATTGCTTGTAAATTGACTGAGGAAGAAATAGATAAGAAGGCAGAAATTATAAATGAACATCCCGGCGTTAGCCATAATTACAAAAGAGATTGCGAATATAATTTATGGTTTACAATTGCCGTATCGCCACATTACGACTTGGAAGAGAAATGTAAAGAATTACTTGAGAATGCAAATATAACTGATTTTATGATTCTACCTGCTTTGAAAATGTATAAATTGGGGGTAAAGTTTGACCTTGAAAGTGATGTTATAAGAAGTAATTATGATTCACACATTCATATTTATAATAATGAAAGTAACATAAAAGATGATTTAAAAGAGAAAGAAATTGATTATATTAAAATACTCCAAGATGATTTACCATTAGTCCACAGTCCCTTTAAAATTATAGCCCAAAGAAATAATATATCCCAGAATGAATTAATAAATTCAATCAAGCAATTTTTAAAAGAAGGTAAAATGAGAAGGTTTTCCGCAATTCTAAATCATCGAAATGCAGGATTTTTGTTTAATGCTATGGTTGTATGGAACGTACCGGAAGAGAAGATAGATGAATATGGCGCTATAATTTCAGGTTTTGAATCAGTCAGTCATTGTTATAAAAGACCAACATTCCCAAACTGGCATTATTCTCTTTATTCTATGATACACGCTCGCACGGAGGAAATTTATAAAAATGTAGTTGATTCAATTGTGAAAAAAATAAATCCTTATGATTTTAAAATGCTTCTTTCTTTGAAAGAGTACAAAAAAGAAAGAATAAGATATTTTATTTAATAATGACCATTGTGAAATTATGTAACTTTAATATTCTTTAATCCAAATATTTTTCAGAGGTTTTGAATAGTATAAAAGAAAAAGAGATTATATGACCAAAAGAAATATTAAATTTGCAGTTGGTATTTTAATTATTATTGTTTCTGCAATCTGGTTCGGAATCACTGGTTTCCGTGAAGGAAATGCTTATTATCTTACCGCAGATGAATTAGTTAAGATGAAAGATACATTATATAATAAACGTATTAGAGTTGCAGGAAAAGTTGTTCCTAACTCAATTGAAAGAAAGTCAGATGGATTAGAATTTAACATTGAACAAAACAATATAATAATTCCGGTAAATTATCCTCTGAATGAGCCTATTCCAGATACTTTTAATGACAACGTGCAGGTTGTAGTTTCTGGAAAGTTGAAAGAAAACGGCATATTTGAATCCGACGCCATTCAAGCAAAATGTGCTTCAAAGTATGAAGCAATGAATGATTGATTGATATTGCAGAAAAAAGTTTTTCGAAAAATTTAGAATAAAAATAATTAATGGAAATATTCGGGCATTTCGCATTAGTCATTGCTTTTGTAGTTTCTTTATATATTATTTCTGTTTCAGTTTTTGGGATTAAGAAAAAAAGAGAAGAATTATTGAAGAGTGCTGAAAATGGCGTTACTGTGGTTTTTTGCCTTTTGAATTGTGCTGTATTTTCTTTATTTTACCTTTTGTTAAGAAGTGATTTTCACGTCAAATATGTTGCAAATTATACAAACCACACTTTACCATTAATATACAAACTCGCAGCTTTCTGGGGGGGACAGGAAGGTTCTCTTCTTTTGTGGGGCTGGCTTTTAGGTTTATTCGCTTTTATTATTGTAATACAGTATCGTAAAAAAGGTCTGGTAATATTGCCTTATATAATCTTCGTTATAATGGGGACTATCTCTTTTTTCATTTTCCTCAACGTTTTTCTTTCGAATCCTTTTGATGTATTTAGATTCATTAAAACTAATGGAGAATTGACTTCTTTTATTCCAGGAGATGGCAATGGTTTGAATCCATTACTTCAACACCCTTTAATGATAATTCATCCTCCGCTTACTTTTATTGGATATGCAGGATTTACTGTTCCATTTGCATTTGCAATATCATCGATTTTTACAAGAAAATTAGGAGATGTCTGGATTAACTATACGAGGAGATGGACTCTATTTTCTTGGTTTTTTCTCGGAATCGGTATTATACTTGGAGCACGCTGGGCTTATGTTGAACTTGGTTGGGGAGGATATTGGTCATGGGACCCAGTTGAGAACGCTTCTCTTATGCCCTGGCTTACTGGAATTGCTTTTCTCCATTCAGTTATTATCCAAGAAAAAAAAGGTATGCTAAAAGTTTGGAACGTTGTTCTCATTTTATTGACGTTCGTTCTGTGTATATTTGGCACGTTTATAACAAGAAGCGGTATAATTTCAAGTGTCCACGCATTTGCTGAATCTTCAATTGGTTGGTATTTTTTGGGATTCATTATAATTGTTCTTGTTTCTTCAATTTTTATAATAATGAGAAGAATGGATTATCTGAAAAGTTCACATAAATTAGATGCAATTCTTTCTCGGGAAAGTGGTTTCTTTTATAATAATATTGTTTTTTTTGGAGCATGTCTTATAATATTATTTGGGACAGTATTTTCAACCATTTCAGAAGCCATAGCAGATTTGAAAATAACACTTGGACCTCAATTTTTTAACAGAATATTTTTTCCTATTGGAATATTTTTACTAATACTAATTGGGATTACGCCACTTTTGGCATTTAGAAAAACGTCTTTAAAAAATTTGAAAAAAAGTATGTTTCTGCCAACTCTCTTGTCTATTATTTTATGTTTGATACTAATTATATTTGGTTTGAGAAATTTCAATGCTTTTATCTATTTCATTATGATTTCGTTCGTAACTTTCGTGATTATAATGGAATTTTATAAAGGTATTAGTATGAGAATAAAAAGAAAAAAAGAAAAATTTTTAAGTGCATTGATTAACCTTATTAATTATAATAAAAGAAGATATGGCGGATACGTTGTGCATCTTGGAATTATTTTTATGTTTATGGGAATAACAGGTTCTTTTTTTAATAAGGAAACCGAAAAAATGATGGAAGAGGGAGATGAAATAATTTTTAAAAATTATCAAATTACTTTAAAAGAAATTCGGAGAGAAGATCATCAAAATTATTTCTCAGAATCTTTGTTCCTTGAAGTTTATAAAAATAAAAAATTATTGGGGAAATTTTCTCCTGAAAAAAGAATATATAAAGCAAGTAATCAAACTACTTCAGAAGTTAGAATCCACTCTACATTAAAAGAAGACATATATATGATTTATGCGGGAAAAGCATCTGATAATAATAAGGTTGTCATTCAAGTTCTCTGGAATCCTCTTGTGAAATGGATATGGATTGGAACGTTTATTCTTTCCATCGGGACTATAATTTTATTTTTACCTGACAGTAAAAAGATTATAAAAATAGAGGAATTTTAAATAATTCTTGTGTAACTAAAAAATTTATTTGTTATGGTTGAAATATTGATAATTATAGTCACTGCATTCTCGTTATTGTATATTTTGTTGCCAATATTTTTTGTAAATGGTAACAATTTTCAAATACAATCTGGCATATCTGAATTGGAAAGTAGGAAAAAAATTATAGAAAAAAATATATTTGATTTGGATTTTGATTATTATATGGGAAAGATTTCCGATGAAGATTATAATTCTCTGCGAAAGGAGTATTTAAAAGAGTTAAATTCGATTTTTGAAAAGTAAAATAAATTTTAAAAATACTTTATGCATAGAATATTTAAAAAAATAATGTATTTATATCTTTCGTTATCAATTTTAATGTTGTTTTCTTTACAACTTAAATCTTATAGCCAAACTAATGGAATAATAGAGGGCAAAATATTTAATGGAACTTCCAACAAGTTAGGTAAAGTTGATAAAATAAGTTTGTATAAATTATCAATGGGAATGATAGAGATTAAATCTATTAAGAATGTTTCGGAAAAATATAGATTGGAGAATTTAGAAGTAACAAATAATATACCTTATCTTCTTCAGGCAGTTTATTTGGGTGTCTCTTATAATTATTCTTTAATATTTAATGAAAGTAATATTGCTAAAGTTGATATTACTGTTTTTGAGAAGTCGGAAACTAATGACAAAATTTCAGTGTTGCTTCCACATATGATTGTAAAAAGGATTGATAATGAATTAGTAATAAACAAATTGTTTGAAATCGAAAATAAAAAAGAACCCAAAAAGGTGTTTTATCAGAATGAAGAAACTTTTAAATTTTTTCTTCCAGAAAATTTGAAAAAGGTAAACAGCGTTAATATATCTACTGGTGCGATTTCAACAAATCAGAATTATAAAAAAACAGATGAAAATAATGTCTATTCAATTTATTATCCTATCAAACCTGGAAAAACACAGGTTGAAGTTTCTTATTCTGTTGACTATTCTAAAAATGAATATACGTTTTCAGAAAAAATATTGTATGATATAGATAAACTTTCAATATTAATTTCTCCAAAAGACATTAATGTTGATAGTGACAAATTATCTCTTAAAAGTGAAAATGTGGAAATGAATTTTAAAGTTTATGGCGTTGAAAATCTAAAAAGGGGTGATAAATTGAATTTTAAAATATTTGGTAAATCTACTCAAACGGGAGTATTAAATTCAAAAAATTCAGAAACGATTAGTGGAGATAAAATCATTTCAATGCACCCTGTCACAAACAAAATTACTTTTTTTATTATCGTATTTTTAAGTATAGTATTATTTTTTGGTGTTTTTCTTGGTCGATTTATTTCAAAACGTGAATAGAAACTTTATAGAAATTAAAACGTTTAAATTTATTTTTTCATAATTTTAAAAAAGTGGAAAATAAAAAATTCATTTTAGAAACCAAAGATATAAACAAATATTTTGATAGATTTAAAGTTCTTTCTAATATAAATATTAAATTAGAAGAGAGAGAATTTCTAACTATTTTTGGTGCAAATGGTGCAGGGAAGACCACTCTTCTTAAAATAATTGCCATGCTTTTAAAACCCAATTCGGGTGTTATATATTTTAATGGCATAGATACGCAAAAGTCATCAGATAGTGTTAGAAAAAGTATTGGATTTATAACTCATAATACTTTTTTATATAACGACCTCTCAGCATATGAAAACTTGAAACTATATAGCATTTTATATGATGTAAAGAATTGTGAAGAACAAATTAATATTGTTATGGAGAAAGTTGGATTGTTGAGAAGGTCATCTGAACCAATAAGAAATTTTTCAAAAGGTATGCATCAACGTCTTGCCGTTGCAAGAGCATTTCTTCATAATCCAACTCTGCTTTTACTTGACGAACCATATAGTGGACTTGACCAGAAAGCGTTAAACGTTTTAAATCAAATGTTGAAAAACGTTCATAATGAAGGTAAGACCGCCATAATTACGACGCACAATATTGAGCGGGGTATGGAAATCGCAGATAAAGTTGTTGTATTAAATAAGGGTTCAATTGTGTTTGAAAAAAATAAAAAGCAGATGGAAATAAGTGAATTTAAGAATATGTATGTTGAAATTCTTAATACTCAATTATGATAAATTATATTAAAAAAGTTTTTGCATTGTTGTCAAAAGATTTAAGAATTGAGTTTAGGACGAAAGATTCT
Organism: uncultured bacterium; assembly: GCA_964491835.1. GTDB lineage: Bacteria > SM23-31 > SM23-31 > JAUVVT01 > JAUVVT01 > CAZBIT01. The sequence continues at coordinate 14,686 of CAZBIT010000001.1, read as the reverse complement.
TTCAATTCAATGTTTGTATTTGCACTTTTAATGATAATTGTATTTAATTATGCCTTTGATTTGACAAGGAAAGAAACTCTTGAAATAGCGTCGGGAATTTTATGGATTGCGTTTACTTTTTCTGGAATATTGGGATTAAATAGGTCTTTTTCTTACGAAAAGGAAAATAGCGCCATTGAGGGAATAATACTTTCTCCTGTTGATAGGAGTGCTATATATCTTGGAAAATTTTTAAGTAATTTTTTAATAATGTTATTATTTGAAGTTGTCTTACTCCCATTTTTTGTTATTTTTTTTAATTTGAAAATTTTATCTGATTTACCGATTCTTTTTTTAGTTATGTTGTTGGGAACCTGGGGATTTGTTTCTGTAGGGACAATCTTCTCTGCTATTTCGGTTCAAACAAAAATGAGAGAAATAATGCTCCCCCTACTTTTGTTTCCAATTGCTGTGCCAGTTATTATTGGGGCGGTTGAATCAACTTCATATATCATACAAGAAGAAAATTGGCAATTAATATGGCTTTGGATTCAAAGATTAATCGGAATTAACGTTATTTATTTTACAATCTCATTTATTTTATTTGAGTATGTTATTGTTGAATGAAATTATTTTCTTTTTGAAGTAATATAAATAGTGATTTTATTATAATATGAAAAAAGCAAGTTTCTTGATATTTTCGATATTAACTTTTTTAATTATGCTCACCGCTCTGTTTTTTGTTTTTATTTATGCACCCACGGAAAAAACGATGGGAGTAGTTCAGAAAATATTTTATTTTCACGTTCCATCTGGATGGATTGCATTTCTCGCATTTTTTATTGTGTTTCTTTCAGGTGTAATATACTTAATGAAAAAGGATAAATACTGGGATATAGTCGGTTCATCTTCTGCTGAAGTCGGAGTTATTTTTTGCAGTTTAGTGCTGATTACTGGTCCTATATGGGCAAAAAAGGTATGGGGAATTTTCTGGACTTGGGATGCAAAATTAACTTCTGCTGTTGTATTATGGTTGATTTATATCTCTTATATTTTGCTTAGAAAATATGTCATAGATGAATCAAAAAGAGCAAACCTTTCCGCAGTCGTTGGAATATTAGGATTTATTGATGTTCCTTTGGTGTATATGTCAACGAGATGGTGGAGAACGCAGCATCCACAACCCGTGATTGGTGGAGGCGAAAACTCCGGTCTTGAACCAAAAATGTTGCTCACATTTTTTATATGTTTAATCGCTTTTACTTTACTTTTTTTCTTTATTCTTTATCTCAAACTTTCAATTGAAAATGCAAGAAAAGAGATTGACTATTTATACAAATCCGTTGAAGGTAAAGAAACCTGATGACATCTATCATAGAAATATATTGAATTTATGATTTTTTATTATTACAATAAAAATTTAATTTAAAGGGAAAATGTTATGAGTTATTTATTTATTGCATATTCAATTATATGGATTGTTTTATTTTTTTATATTTCTGGACTTTTTATAAGACAAAAAAGGCTATTTAGCGAGATAGAAAATTTAAAACAACTCATAAAGGAGAAGGATATTTAAGCAGGAATTATAGAATGCACTTTAAATTTTAATTCCTTCTTATGAACTTAAATAGGAGTGTTACTGAATGTTAGATACCAAGATTATTAAAGAATTGGAATTAATTGTTGGTAAAGACAGCATTATTAATGATGATATAGAATTGATAGTTTATGAATGTGATGGATTTACTTTTAACAAATTCAAGCCAGATGCGGTTGTGCTTCCTTACAGTACCGAAGAAGTGTCGAAAATTGTAAAAATGTTGTATGATAAAAATATTCCATTTACCGCACGAGGTGCTGGTACAGGTCTAAGTGGTGGTTGTCTTCCGGTAAAAGGGGGTATTGTTATTTGTCTGTCAAGGATGAATAAAATTCTTGAAATTGACTTTAAAAATAGAACGGCAATAGTCGAACCAGGCGTTGTTAATTTGTTTCTTTCAGAAAAAACATCAAAAAATGGATACGTATTTGCACCAGACCCATCAAGTCAGCAAGCGAGTACAATAGGTGGAAATGTCGCTGCAAATGCAGGCGGTCCGCATACCTTGAAGTATGGTTCTACAATAAATCATATTCTTGGTGTAGAAGTTGTCCTGCCCGATGGTTCCATTGAACGGTTTGGAGGCAAAATAGAAGATGTAAATGGATTTGATTTAGTGGGATTAATGACCGGTTCAGAAGGAACTTTGGGTATTATCACAAAAATAATCGTCAAACTTACACATTTACCTGAAGGATATAAGACATTCTATGCTGTTTTTGATAATATGAATGATGCAACAAAATCTTGTTCAGAAATAATTTCATCTGGTATAATTCCTACTGCTATGGAAATTATTGATAATGTGATGATAGGTGCACTTGAAAAGGCATTCAGGTTTGAATTTCCAGAGAATTCAAAAGCAATATTAATTATAGAAATCGATGGAATAAAAAAGGGTATGGATAAAATAGGTGAAAAGATTATAAATATTTGTTTAAACAATTATGCTCGTGATGTTCGGATGGCAAAGAATGATGATGAGAGAACTCTATTATGGCGTGCAAGAAAAAATGCTTTTGGTGCGATTGGCAGAATTTCTCCAAATTATTATACTAATGACGGAACTATTCCAAGAACAAAACTTCCTGATATGCTAAAGTTTGTCAATGAGATTTCAAAAAAATATGATTTAACAATTGCCAATACGTTTCATGCTGGGGATGGTAATATTCATCCTGCTATAATGTTTGATGGTAGTGATGAAGAACAAATTAAAAAAACTATGCTTGCAACAGAAGAAATTATAAAGAAGTGTGTTGAATTTGGAGGAAGTATCTCCGGTGAACATGGAATTGGCTTTTACAAAAAGAAGTATATTCAATGGATGTTTACAGAAGATGACTTAAATTTTATGAGAAGAATGAAAAAAATATTTGACCCAAAAAATCTATCCAATCCCGGAAAAATATTTGATTAAATTGGTCTTTCGTATGAATAAAGAATTGCTAAACATAGTTGGAGAAAATAATCTTGTCGATGGTGAAAGGGTTAAAAACTTCATTATCGATGGTAAGGCACCGAAATATGTGGTTTTTCCTGAAAATATTAATCAGATTTCAGAAATAGTAAAGTTTGCCTCAAAAGAGAATTTGAAAGTTATTCCTTGTGGAAATAAAACGAAACTGCATATTGGAAATATTCCATCAAAAGTGGATTTATTATTATCTATGGCAAATATGAACCGCATAATTGAATTTAATAGTGACGATTTAACTGCGTCCTGTGAGTCCGGCATTAAACTTTTGGAGTTTAATAAAATTTTGTCTGAGAAAAACTTGTTTTTACCTGTTGACCCTCCTTTTGTGGATAATTGCACTATCGGTGGGATAACCGCTACTGATTCAAGCGGACCTTTAAGGTTAAAGTACGGCAAATTAAAAGATATGATTATGGGAATGAAAATTGTTCTTGCAGATAGTTCTATTGTGAAAACCGGTGTGAAAGTAGTTAAAAATTCTTCTGGATATAACTTGAGCAGAATTTATTGTGGTTCATTAGGGACAATAGGAATTATTACAGAAGTTAACTTTAAATTGTCTCCTTTGCCAGAATCGCAAAAAAACACTTTAATATGCTTTGAAAATATGGAAAATCTGATAAACTTTTGTTATTCAATTAGAGATTCATTTTTGATTCCTTCTTATATGGAATATCTTTCACCCTCTTTTACCAGATTTCTTCCAAATAAATTAATTGATGATTCTTGTAAGAATTATCATATTTGTTTTTTAGGATTTGATGGTTTTTCTGAAACTGTCGATTGGCAATTAGAACAAGTAAAAAATATAAGTAGTGAAAATAACTGCAAAAGTGCATATATTCCTTGTGAGACGGGTGATTCTATACTATATCAGATAAGAAATTTCTATACAATTTTTCCAAACTCAGTGATTTTTAAAATCAGTTATGTCATTCCTAAATTTGAAACCTTACTGAATAAAATAAAAAATCTCTTATCAGAAAATAAGATGGAAATAATTTTATTATCCCATTTTGGAAGTGGAATAATGTATTTAGTATGTCCATTAATGGATAATGAAAATGAAGAAAATAAAATTATAACTTTTATACATAAATTAGATGAAATTGTATTTAATTCAGATGGGAATTTTATGATAGAGAAAATTCCTTTAAAATTTAAAGAAAAGGTTTCTGTCTGGGGAAAGGTTAATAATAATCTGAAGATTATGAAGAAAATAAAGGAACAATTTGACCCTCAAAATATATTTAATCCTAATCGTTTCATAGGAAGAATATAAATCCCAAGATGGATGATAACAATAGTTTGTCCGAACATCAGGTGAAAAAAATAATCAACAAAGGTATAATAGATTACCAACTCATTATTGATTGTATTCACTGTGGTCTCTGTTTGAATTACTGTCCAACATACATTGAACTTGGTCTTGAAATGGATTCTGCTCGTGGGAGAATTTATCTTATTAGAGCATTAGTGGAGGGGAAAGTTGATTATAGCGATAGTTTATACAATCACATTGACCTATGTGTTGAATGTCGTGCTTGTGAACCTGTATGCCCATCAGGCGTTAAATACTCTCGAATAATTGAACCAGCAAGAGATATACTTGAAAATGAAAAGAAGTACAAATGGTTTGATAAATTTCTAAAAAACATAATTTATAAGAAGTTCCTTCCTAATCAAAAAGTTCTTCTCGTTTTATTCTGGTTTTTGTGGTTTTATCAAAAATTTGGTATTCAGTGGTTAGTTAGGAAATCAAAAATTTTAAAATTACTGTCGGAAAGATTTTATGAGGCAGAAATTTTATTTCCCAAAATCCCGAGACCTTCAAAAAGAAAATATATCAAAGAAGTTATGGAACCTCAAGGTGAAAAACGATACCGTGTTGGATTCTTAAAAGGTTGCGTTTCGGAGTTTATGTTTGCTGATATAAATATTGCAACTGTAAATGTTCTTCTTAAAAATAATTGTGAAGTAATAACACCAGAAGACCAGGTTTGTTGTGGCGCTCTTCATATACACTTTGCAGAAACTCAAGTTGCAAGAGAACTTGCTAAAAAGAATATAGAAGTATTTGAAAAACTAAATCTCGACGTTATTGTTGTTAATTCCGCAGGATGCGGAGCATTTATGAAAGAGTATCCCGAACTCTTAAAGAACGATACGGAATATAGTGAAAAAGCAAAAATTTTCAGCAAAAAAGTCAAAGATATAAGTGAATTTTTAAATGAGATTAAGATTAACGAAGAATTTGGTGAATTAAAAATGAAGGTCGCTTATAATGATGCCTGTCATCTTGTTCATGCTCAAGGTATTAAAATAGAACCGCGTGAATTGCTTAATAAAATACCTGGTTTAAAATTGATTGAAATTTTAGAGTCCGACGTCTGTTGTGGAAGTGGAGGCGTTTATAACATCAAACATCCAGATATGGCAAAACGTCTTCTTAAACGTAAAATGGACAACATAAATTCAACCGAAGCAGAAGCAGTTGCCTGTGGGAATACTGGGTGCATTATTCAGCTTTTAAAAGGTTCGGAAAACAATAATTTAAAAATTTTCCATACCATTGAACTCCTTGATATTGCCTACAAAAATAGTGGTAAATGATATTTTTATTTATCCTTCCTTTATTAAGCTTAAAGATAAAAAATTTTTAGTACTTTTAAATAGTTGTGGTATCTTTTAATAATTTTTTATAAATTTAAAAAATATAAATTATTTAAGGAATTAAAATATATAAAAATTGAAAACTTTTTTATTTTTTATTGGTCTAATATATAGTTATTTAAAGTTCTTAAATTTATGAAAATTATTTTGATAAAAGGTGATTAAATGAAAATAACTATTAATAATCTTTCAAAGATATACAAAGGAAAAGTGCAAGCCCTTGATAATGTAACGATTGAAATAAGTGAAGGTATGTTTGGGCTTTTGGGTCCGAACGGGGCTGGAAAAACGACGTTAATGAGAATACTTGCCACCTTATTAGAAGCTTCAAGTGGTGATGTAAAAATGGGTGAATATGATATAACCAATAATCGAAAAGAAATCAGAAAAATATTGGGCTACCTTCCACAAGATTTTGGTGTGTATCCAAAAATGAGAACAGGAGAATTTCTTGACTATATTGCTCTACTTAGTGGAATTAAAGAAAAATCTGAAAGGAAAAAGCGTGTTGAAAAAATGCTTGATATTATGGGTTTAACTGATGCAAAAGACCGAAAAACGAAAAAATTGTCCAGAGGAATGATTAGACGTCTTGGAATTGCTCAGGCACTAATTGGAGACCCTAAAATTCTTATCGTGGATGAACCTACAACAGGTCTTGACCCAGAAGAAAGAATAAAATTTAGAAATCTCCTTGCTGACATAAGTTCTAATAAAGTCGTTATTCTTTCAACTCATATCGTTGCAGACATATCGAGCACCTGTGAAAATATGGCTTTATTATATAATGGAAGATTGGCATTTAATGGAAGTCCTTCTGAACTTGTTAAAATGGCTGATGGTCACGTTTGGCGAATTATAGTTGATGAGAACAAGTTTGACGAGGTTAAAGTAAATTATAATATTATATCGATGGTTCCGATTAATGGTAAATTGGAATTGAAAATCGTAGGAAAAGAACTGAAAGTTTATTCTGGTGAGAACCTTAAACCTACACTTGAAGATGCTTACGTGTATTTTATGGAATCACAACTTGGTAAAAAGGTCTCCGAAGAAGATTTAAAGTGAAACTTAAATTATCCTCTCTCCGTTTGTATTGTCACCAACGGAGAAAATCTGTGTGTTCCCGTCTTAGTGGTAAGACCAACACACAGTAATAAATAATAAACTTTAAAGCGAAGGTGAATCCCGCTTAAGCGGGACTTCGCCAGCTAGTAGAGGTAAATCTTATGAATTTTTTTAATATAAAATCAATTGCAAAATATGAAATGAAGTTGCTTTTACGGACTGCGCGGTTCTGGGTTTTATGTGGTACTGGATTTTTAGCAGGGTGTATTTGGACAACCATAGTCACATTATTTAATATATTTGGTTCAGGAGAAACTTCTGTGGGTGGGTTTATGGCGGTTAGTTCTGCTGGATATTATACCCTTTTTTATTTCAATTTTATAATAAATGTCGTAATGATATTTTTTGTTTTAAATTTCAAAAGTAAAGATGATTCTTCAAAAATAAATGACGTTTTATTATTTAAATCATTTTCTTCTTTCGACATCATTTTAGGTAAATATCTTGGAGTTGTCATTCCTGTTTTATTCGTGAATTTATTTACCATGATTTTAAGTTTAATGGCTCTTTTTATATTTCTTGATATACCAGTTAAGTTTGAAAATTATTTTTATTATTTCTTTATAATAAATTTACCTTCCATGCTTTTTATTAGTGCATTTGAATTCTTTATAGTTTTATTTTTGAAAAATCGGTTTCTTGGGTTATTGGTTTCTTTAGGTTACGTGGGAAGTGTTATGATTTGGTTTGCTAAATATTACCATAATTTATTTGATTTCGGTTGTTATCGTATAACGATGTTTGCGTCAGACCTTATTGGGTTGGGGAACATTGACAAAATCATAATTCAGCGCTTATTATATTTTATACTTGCATTTGTATTTCTTGGCTTAACCATAATTGTTTATCCCCGATTGAGGCAATTAAAAAGGGAATATGTAATTTTAAAATTTGTAATAATAATTTTAGTTTTTATCTCTTCGTCGATTGTTTATTACTTTCCACATCAAGCAAAAGAAAGGGTAAATTATAGAAATTCCGCACTTGAAGTTGAAAAGAAATATATTGATTATCTTACACCTATGGTAAAACACTATTCAATGAAGATTGATATGACAAAGAAAAAAGGTCTGGACGTTTCTGCCCAATTACATATACTAAATGATACTCCTCAAAAATTAGACCAATTAGTTTTTTCATTAAATGCCGGTATGAAAATAACTAAATGTTCGATTGAAAAAGGAACTGAACAAAGGGATATGGAATATGAAAGAGATTATGGAATTATAAAAATTAATATTTCGGAATTTTCTTTACTTCCAAATGATTCGATAAATGTGGTTATAAATTATAATGGTTCTCTTGATGAAAGGGCGTTTTTTTTGGATTTTGACGAATCAAAAGTGAATAAAAACGAAAATATAGTTCTTCAAGAAGTTATGGGCGCAATTTATTACTTTTTTGGCAATGATTATTCATTCATACTACCTGAAACTGGCTGGTATCCAACAATTGGTGTGATTTACGGTTATCAATATCCAAATAAAAAAAGAATTTCTTATGCAACATCAGATATACAAATTATGGCGCCAAGAGGGCATAAAGCAGTAACTCAAGGAAAACTGGTTTCTATTGAAAACAGTGGAAAAGTGTCAATTTATAATTGGGTATCTAATACTCCAATACCGAAATTTTCATTAAACACAGGGAAATATGCATCAGTTAGTGCAGTCCTTGATAGCATTGATTGCACATTATATTATTCACCAATGCATAAGAGAAATATTCCCTTTTTCTCTGATGTTTCTGATACATTAAAAGGTTTTATTGCTGGAAAATTAAGGGAAAATAGGGATAGGACTGATTTACATTATCCTTATGAATGTTATTCTTTGATTGAAGTTCCAGTGCAGGTTGCCGAATTTTCAAGAAATTGGGATTCACAAGATTTGATGAATCAACCAGGCATATCGATGATGAAAGAGGGCGGAATTTTGCTTGCCAATTTTGAGAGGGCTTTTAGTGATAGAATCAGAAGAGCAAAAAGAAGGGGAGAAGATACTACAAAAGCAAATATAAAAATTGATGTTCTTAAAAATTACATTCCTAATTCAGCAATGTTTGAGAGTCGTTTGGAGCATAAAATTATTCCAAATTATTGGAAATTCAGATTTGAACCAAAAGGAGTATTATATCCATTACTTTCATTTGGTATGAACGATTTTGTGACAGAATGGATTACTGGAACAATGCCATTACGACCTGTAAAAATAAAACCAGGAACTTTTAGTACATCGATAAGTGATGAAGATGTATCCGTTTCCGGAACGATGATTTCTCCTACAAAAATTGATAGTTTATATAAATTATTAGAAAAGATGCCGCTTGTTGATTTTTCTCCAAATAAAGACCCTGATATGTTTAAGGCAGTGTTGGATGTTAAAGGAAAGGCAATGATTAAATCACTTATGGAAATCGTTGGAAAAGACAAATTTGGAGAAATATTAAAAATATTTATATCTAAACATTCTTACAGCAATCCCACAATTGAAGATTTTAAAAGGACAGTGGCTGAATATTATAAAAAAGATATGAATAATTTTTTCAATTTCTGGCTAAGTGATACAAAGATTCCTGGATTTCAACTTGAGAATATTGAAGCATATAAAATTGAATCTGAAATTCCTTCTTATCAGGTAATTACCCGTTTGAAAAATGGAGAGAATGGGGAAGGATTTGTAAAACTGACGTTTAAAACCGAAAAGGATGAAATCGTAAAATTTTTAAATTTTATAAATTATGAAGAAAAAGAAATTAAATTTATCGTTCCTGACAAACCTTTGTATCTTGATGTAGAACCATTTTTCTCCCTTAATAGAGAAAGTTTTAGGGAATATTTTTCCGTTTCTGAAAATAAAATATTAAAGAAGGGCGAAGAATATTATAAGACCATTTCCACACAACCAGATACTTCCGTTGAAGAAATAATTGTTGATAACCTTGACAATAATTTTTATGCATTAGATTTATCAAAAGAAAGTTTCTTTAGACCTAAAAAATTAAATAAAATAACCAAAGAATTTGTTCCACTATATATCACAGGCAACCCAAATACTTGGGGAAGTTTAAATAAATGGAGATTAAATACAAGCAAATATGCTTATGGAAAGTATCGTCATACCTGCCTTTTTAAAAATAAGGGTTCTGGAAAACAAATCGCTATCTGGGAAGCAAACATAAATGAACCGGGTGAATACAAGATATATTATTATTATGGGGCTGATGATTTGTTTAAAACTCGTTTTAGTAGATTTTATAACAGGTTAGGAAAAACATACAAATTTTCTATTTATCATAAAGATGGTAAAGATGATGTTAAATTTTATTTAAAAAGTGGTGAAAATGGTTGGAATGAATTAGGGAGTTATCATTATTCTAAAGGCAATTACAGAGTTGAACTTTCTGATGAATCGGATGGGATGATTATCGCAGATGCAATAAAATGGACAAAAAAGTGAGTTATTTTATGAAATGGTATAATTGTAAAAAGGATTAATTATATTAAAAAACGAGGTTTCAAATGAGAAGCAAAATCTGTATTATATGGATATTCTTATTATTTATGATTTTTTTAAAAGAAAAGATATTTTGTGAAACACCATTAGTTCTCACACTTGAAAAGAGTATAGAAATCGCCTTGAACAAGGGTTATAGTATCAAGACATTAAACGAAAGTGTAAAGAAATCCACAGAGACCTTAATAGCAGCAAGGGCTGCTTTAAGGTCTTATGCGAATTTGAGTTTTGACGTTCCAAGTTATTCTGAATCAATCAATCAGGTTCTTGATGCGTTTTCTAATAAAGATGTTTTTGAAAAGAAAGGAAGTTTTCAGACGCAAGGACAGGTCATAATTAGTCAGCCATTCAGCACAAATGGGACTTTATCATTAGTTGGAACGTTTTTCAGAAACAACCTTTTTAATGACAGTAAAAGATTCAATCCTTTAACAAATACGGAATTTGGAAGAACGGATAGCAGGTTTTTTTCAAACAAATTGTATTTTAGATTTATTCAGCCAATTTTCACGCCAAACACTCTTAAAATGAATATTAGAAGGGCAGAATTAGGATTTGAAGAGACAGATAAACAATATAAAAGGTATCAGCTTGCAATTGTTGCCGATGTTACAAACAGATTTTATGACCTTTATCGTGCAAAAGAACAGGTAAAAATTAATGAGTCACTTGTTAAACAATCTGAAGAGGCGTATCAGATGGCAAAAAATAGATACCAGGCAGACCTTATTCCTGAGGTTGAAGTTATGCAATTGGAAGTCGAACTTGCCAGAAATAGAAATTCCCTCGAAATAAGTATGGGTGATTTAAAAAGGATTGAAGATTCTTTTAAACATTATATTGGAATAGATATTAACCAGGAAATTGAAACATCAACTGAACTTGTGTATGAACCTATAACTATCGATATCAATGATGCATTAAGCAAATCATTAAAATATAGAACCGAAATTAATGTCGATGAGATAAATATTGAAAGAAGTGGGATGAGCGTGGTTGATGCTCATACCAAAAATGAGTTCAAAGGGAATATAGTTGCAATTTATGGAGTAGACGGAACGGATGAAAGATATAGAAACACATTTAAAGATTTTGACCTTACCAGAAGTGTGACTGTAAATTTTTCAATGCCAATATGGGATTGGGGAAGAAACAGAGCAGAAGTTCAAGCGGCAGAGGCAGACCTAAAAAATGCTGAGAATCGAATTGAAGATACAAAGGTAAAAATACAGGAAGAGGTAAGAGATGCAGTAAGAAAACTTGAGGAAAGTAAAAGCAGAATCGGTATAACGGAGAAAAACATTGAACTTGCAAATAAAACTTATGACATTTCACTTGAAAGATTTAAAAATGGTGACATCACTTCAAGAGAACTTGCACTTGAACAAAATAGTTTAACAAATGCAAAGGTTGAATACTTGAATGCTTTGATTGATTATAAAAGAGCACTTATGGATATTATGGTTAAAACTATGTGGGATTATGCAAATAACAAACCCGCTGTTTCTGATTTGTAATAACTTTTTTAATTATGTGTTTTAATATATTTTAAAAAGGAGAATAAATTTGAAAAAGAGATTTTCACTGTGGATGTTATTTTTATCGGGAATTGTAATTTTTCAGTGTGGCGGACGTGGCGATTCCTTTGTAGAGATAGTGGACGTTCCTGTAACTGCTCAAGATGTTCAGATTGGAAACATTGAGGAATATGTTTCATCAACTGGAACTATAAAAGCATTAACCGAGGCAGATATATTGACGGAAGCGTCCGGATTTTTTTATTTTGAATTGACTTCAAATGTAAAGATTCAAGAGGGAATCCGTGTAGAAAAGAATCAGATAATAGCAAAACTTGAAAATCGTGAACTTGTTAACAATGCCAGAGTTGAGTCAAAGTTAAAGGCAATGCAAACCGCTGAAAGAGAATACGAAAATAAGAAATCGCTTTATGAAAAGGGCGGTATTACGTTAAAAGAATTACAACTTGCTGACCAGAATAGAGTGGATGCAAAATATAATTACGAAGCTGGATTAATATTGTTGGATAAACTTAATATCAGAGCACCTGTGTCTGGAATTCTGGTTAAACTTGAAAAAATTACGGAAGGAAGTTTTGTTTCTGCAGGGACAACGATTGGTAAAATTATGGATTATGAAAAGGTTTATGTTGAGATTAGTGTTTCCAATACTGAAATTTCAAAAATAGCATTTGGGCAGAAAGTAAAGGTGATAAATTATGCACTCCCCGATGAAGTATTTATTGGAAAAGTCACTGAAATAAGTCGGACCATCAATCCTGAAAGTAGAACGTATATTGTAACAATCCCCGTTGATAATCCAGAAAGAAAACTTAGACCGGGTATGTTTATTAAAGCTGATGTAATCGTTGAATCAAAGAAAAACGTTGTAATTGTTCCAAGGTATGTTGTTTTGAATAGAAACAATAAGGATGTAGTTTTTGTTGTTGAAAAGCAAAGAGCAAAGATGAAAGAGGTTGTTCTTGGATTGGAAGATAAAGAAAACGTGGAAATTTTAAGTGGATTGGGAAAAGATGAAAGAATTATTGTGAAAGGTTATGAAACACTAAAAGATGGAACAAAAGTTATTGTTAGTAAATAGTTAAATTTCATTAAAAGTAATTATAAATATTTTAAAATAATAGATTGCAAAGTATAGTCAAAAACGATTTTATTTTTATTGTGAGAAATTGTAATTTTTGCTCAATTATAAAAATTTTACAATATAAATTTTAAATATAAATGTGAGGAATTGATGAATATACCGACTTTTTCTGTGAAATATCCCGTGACTGTAGCAATGATAATTATTGGTATAATTCTTCTTGGAATGATTTCGCTTAATAGACTTGGGACAGACCTTCTCCCTGATATACATAGCCCTAAAATAGTCATAAATCTGAAATCTGGAGAAAAACCTCCTCAAGAAATGGAAGAAAAATATGCTAAAACTATTGAAGGTCTTGTCAGCACCGTCAGTAATGTGAGAAATGTAAGTTCCGTATCGAGAATTGGATTTACTCAAGTTACTGTGGAATTTTTCTGGGATACGGATATGGACTTTGCCATGATAGACATTCAGAAAAAGGTTGGCAGGATTTCTAGCGAAGAAGAAGTTGATGAGTTAACGGTGAGTAAATATGATCCCCAAGCAATGCCTGTAATGACATTAGGCATATATGGCACAGAAAATCAAGACCTCGATGAAATTAGAAGAATTTCCGAAACAGTCATAAAAAGGGAACTTGAACGACTCGAAGGTGTTGCAGCGATTTCTATTTTGGGCGGTCTTGAAAAAGAAATCGTCATTGAAATTAATCCATATTTGTTAGAGGCATATGGTTTAACACTTAATGATGTTGTCAAAAGGATTCAAGCATCCAATATAAACGCAAGCGGTGGTAGCATTAAAGATAATGAAAAGGTATATATTATAAAAGGAGTGGGTGAATTTAATACATTGAAAGACGTTGAAAATGTTACTGTAGGTTATAAAGAAAAAGAAACATTAGGAAAAAAAGTCGAGGCGAAAGTTTTTTCAGAAAATAAAATTCCCGTTTTATTGAAAGACATTGCAAAAGTCAAAATGGAATACAAAGAACAAAGCAGTTCTGTTAGAATCAATGGAATTCCTTGTGTTGGCATTTCAATATATAAAGAAGCACAAAGCAATACTGTTCGTGTCATCGAAACAATTGAAAAAGAATTAGATATTTTAGGTAATTCTCTCCAAAATATTAAAATAGAAGTTGCATCAGACCAGGCGAAATTTATTAACTCGGCAATAAATGAATTAAAAGAAGTCGCTCTTTATGGAATCATTTTAGCAGTTATTATTTTATACCTTTTTTTAAGAAATATAATTACTACAATAATCGTAAGCATTGCAATTCCAATATCTATTATTGCTACTTTTAATCTGATGTATTTTAATGACCTGACTATTAATATAATGACACTCGGAGGATTGGCACTTGGTGCTGGAATGCTTGTCGATAATTCAATTGTCGTTGTGGAAAATATATTTAGACATCGTCAGTTAGGTGAGAGAATTGAGGATGCTTCAATAAATGGAACATCTGAAGTATCAAATGCTATAGTGGCATCTACTATTACAACAATTGTGGTATTTTTACCCATTGTTTTCGTTCATGGAATTGCAGGTGAACTCTTTAAGGAGCAAGCATGGACTGTTACGTTTTCACTACTTTCATCTCTTCTTGTGGCACTTCTCTTGATTCCAATGCTTGCATCAAGATTTTTGGAATTCAAGGGAGAGTTAATAAAAAAA